>JALSJZ010000165.1 GCA_026989135.1 Sedimenticola sp.
CAAGCGCACACTCTACCCCGTCCAACTGCGGATCCTAGGAGCCTGTCCGAGAATAGACAGCCTACTGCGGAAAAGCTATTTTGCCCAGATTCCTCCATTATTTTCGTTAAATATGCCCAATATTCGCCTCAAATAATGAAAAAACCTGACTCAAACCAGCTTCCCCTCACCATGACTCCTATTCTCGGACAGGCTCCTAGGTTGAAGGAGTACTAGAATTTATAGTTAAATCCAGCGTAGATTGAACGCCCCATGCCAGGAACCTGAGTGCCCCAGGCAACATCTGTTCCGGTCATGGTTTTGCCTTGGCCGATATAGGTGCCGCCCAGTGGGTGGTCGTAGAGTTTATCCAGGGCGTTCTCAACCCCGAAGTCGATGCTGACCCGCTTCCACTGGTAGTTGCTGCGCAGATGGAGCAGTCCATACCCGGCTGTCTCAAGCTCATTCCTGACATCTGAAGTCCTGGTTTTCTTGTCTACCAGTTCAAGCTCAACGGTGTTATTCCAACGGCCTTTTTTATGCACAACGGCTAGCTTTCCATTTAGCGGCATGATGTTGTAGAGGTCATCGTTGGTATCTCTGTTCTTTCCACGGACATAATTCAGCATGGCCGTTGCAGTGAAGCCGCCATATGGGCTGTTTTCTGCCAGAGGATAATGCCCCGCCAGATCCAGGCCGTATATGCGTGCAGACTGATTGTCGAATTGGAGGTAGACAAAGGCATCTGTAGCGGTCTGGTTTGCAGCGCCACAGTTGCTGTTGGCAGAGACGCAGCGGCGAACATCAATGTAATCTTTGATATAGGTGAAGTAGGGCGTTACTGTAAGCCCCCATCTCTCCTGAGCTTCATCATGCCAGTCAAAGGTTGCACTAAGGGTGTGGGCGACCTCTTCATTTAGATCAAGGTTACCCACATAGCCGTTACCGTCACCCGACAAGTTGATCATGCGCATGACCATCTCGCTTGTTGACCAGGTATAGCGTTCGTACAGGTTGGGCGAACGTGTCTTGCGGGCATAACCAAACTCAATAGTACGAGAGCGGTCTGGTGTAAAGCGAGCCACTGCGGTCAGATCAAAATTATCATCACTCTTGTCACGGTCAGCCGCATTGAAGGCGGCAGATTCGGCTGCATACTGTGCGGATGTGGTGTTATATCCCTGCACGCTACCTGCATCCATTTCGACCCTTTCGTAGCGCACCCCAAGCTGGGTCAACCATTGAGGGCTCCACTGGGCCTCCCATTCAGAAAAAATGGCATACCGGTCGCGTTCTCCGTCGTTGATGTTCCAGAAGACATTGGGCCACATCGCCTTGCCTGATGGATCCCACCAGTCATCCAGCTGGTAACGCTGTATCTCGCCTCCAAGCCTGACTGTGTCTCGCTCAGAGAGGGCAATATTCGCCTTGATGGTTACGCCGGTATTCTCTCCTTCGGTATCCATCGGCATGCCGGCGGCACAACCATTCATGCCTGCGCTGGGTGTGCAGGGTATCCCATCGGTGGCCGGGGCCGTTATGTTGGGGCCGTACCAAAACAGCTTGTCATCATAAAACTGCATCTCATGCCGGGTCTTTTCATGATAGGCGCGCGCCTCTAATATGCCCCAGTCGAAATCTCCTTCATAGCTCAGATTGACCTGGGTGCTGTCGTTACCTGTCATATCCATGCGCTGGTTAGACCAACCCTGATGGGGAATATCCTGCAGCCCTACCTTCAATTCGACCAGGTGATTTTCATGACGCAACCCCAGGGCGATTGAGTGGTTGGTTGATTTGTACATGGTGGAGCCGACCTCATCGCCATCCAGGTATCCTCGACCACTGGCTGCTGCCCCGGCTGCCTTGAAGTTACCACCGGCATCATAGTTGTCTGCCTCAGTTATTGATCCACGATAGCTAAGGCTGATTTTTTCATTGGCGATGGTTGCAGCAATGTTGCCTGTATAGGCATCACCGTTACTGCGATATGAGGCCCCAATTTCACCTTGGTGCAGGATCTCTTCACCCGCAGCGGCAAATTCAGGGCGAGTGGAGTTAACCAAAATAGTGCCGCCGATACTGTCACCGCCGACACTGACGGGCGTGATGCCGGTGAAGACCGTGGCGCTGCCAACATGGGTCGGGTCAATATAAGAGAGCGGTGGGTTCATGTAGTTACCACAAGCGGATATCAGATCCATGCCATCCACTTTGATGCGCAGGCGGTCACTGGCCATACCGCGAATGACTGGAAGACTGGAGACACCGCCGCCATTTTGGAGGTTAAGACCTGGAATGTTTCTTAGCAGGCTGGCGCTGTCTGAGGTGGTGGCGCGCAGGGACTGCAGCACCGCTGCATCAATCGCTACCGCGCTTGGGGTTTGTGCATTAAGTGATGGTGAACCTGTCACAGTAATGTCTGGAATCTGTACACTTTCAGCAAATGCTGAGCCGTGAGCCATAGTGGCGATTAGCGCGGCTAGAAGGTGTGGTTGGAAACTGTGTGGAGGTTGCTTCATGTAGCCGCCTATTGAGAGTAAATTATTATGTTGTCAGGGTGTGGAAAAATAGATTGTCCAAAATGTGCCGGGAGGCAGGCGGGATCATATTCCATGCATGAGAGAGAGGGGGGTGTGGTTTATTGTCGCAGCTGAGGTGTTAGCCGGGGTCTCTCTGCTGGTTGGGATGGGTGGTGATATCTTTGGCGGTATTGGTGATGTTTTTTGCGCCTTGTTGTCAGGCTCTGTGGTAGGGGTGGTTTTTCAGCAGGCTCCAGGCGCGGTAGAGTTGCTCGGCAACCACTACACGCACCAGTGGATGGGGCAGGGTGAGTGGCGACAGTGACCAGCGCCCATCGGCGCGTTGCAGGCAGCTCTCTGACAGCCCTTCGGGGCCGCCGACCAGCAGTGCAAGATCGCGCCCATCGGCCATCCAGCCCGAGAGCTTTTTTGAGAGTTGTTCGGTGCTCCAGCTTTTGCCCTCTACATCCAGTGCCAGCACCTGGCAGTTTTTGGGGATGGCGGCCAACATGCGCCCGCCTTCATCGCGCAGGGCGCGAGCTATATCGGCCCCTTTGCCTCGTCGGCCTGGGGCGATCTCTACCAATCGCAGGGCGCACTCGGAAGGCATTCGTTTGGCATATTCAGCGTATCCTTCTTGAACCCAGCGGGGCATGCGCTGGCCTATGCAGATGAGATAGATGTTCATGCGGGGTGGTTTTAGTCTCTTTTGGTTTTAGGGGTTGAGTATTCAGGAGTCAGAAGAAGAGCATACTCTGGCTCTTGAATCACCTATCACCATCCCTGCGCATCATCAGGCTGCGCAGCTCTCGCATGGCGACGGACAGCATCGCCAGATCGTGGCTGCTGCTGGCTCGGATATCTGCCAGCAGGCGCTGGCAATGGGTGACTGCGGTTGCATTCTGTTCGAGCCAGTGGGTTATTCGTCCTTTGGTGCTGCGGATGTGACGGGTCTGTTCCAGTGCGGATTGGGTCAGCGCCCGCAGCTCCATGTAGAGGTCGTAGCGGAGCGCCATGCGTGCCTTGCGCTGCCAGTAATTGGTGCGTGGCAGCTCTTGTATGCGGTCGCGTAACCAGAAGAGCTCCAGCGCGAAGCCCAGTTTGAAGTAGATGTCGGTGACCTCTTTTGGCTCTATCCCGGTGGCGGATGTGACTTCAAGCAGGTTGAGGGTGGGGTAGGCGGCCTCAAGGGATGCGATATGGCGAGCCAGCTCTCGGGGTACACCTGCCTTGCAGTATTGGCGCACCATTTTCTGAAACTGCCCACGCGCCTCACCCTCCAGCACCTTGGGGATGCGCTCAATGATCTGAGCGGCACCGTCACGATACTGGTCGATGGTGGCGGCAATATCCAGTGGGTGTCGTCGATTGCGCAGCAGCCAGAGTGTGGTGTGGTCATGCAGTCGGCGGATCTCTATCAGCATGTCGAGTCGCGTCTGGGCGGGCACCTGATTGTCCAGTGCTGCGATCTCTTTCCACAGCCTGCGCACCTGAAAAACCTCCCGTGCTGCGGCATAGGCGCGGGTGATTACAGCGGCATGTTCGCCGGTCTCATCCTGCATGCGCAGGATAAAGGTGCTGCCCATGCGGTTGATCAGGCTGTTGGTGATCTGGGTGGCGATGATCTCCCGTTTTAGCGGGTGCTGCTGCATATGTTGGGCGTAGTGCTCCTGCATGGGGCTGGGGAAGTATTTGATCAACTCTGCCGCCAGGTAGCTGTCTTCACAGATGTCGGATGCGCACAGCTCTTCGAACAGGGTTATTTTGCTGTAGGCCAGCAGTACGGCCAGTTCGGGGCGGCTCAGCCCCTCTCCGGCCTTCTCCCGTTTGGCCAGGCTGGCGTCATCTGGCAGATGCTCCAGCTTGCGTTTCAGGCGTCCCTCTTTCTCCAGTGTTCGCATCAGCCGGATATGTTCAAACGGCATCAGCCCTGCCTGGATGGCCCCCATGCTCAGCGTCTGGGTTTGCAGGTAGTTGTGTTGCAGCACCAGTGTCGATACCTCGTCGGTCATCCGGGTCAGCAGCTGGTTGCGCTGTTTGAGGGTCATATCCCCCGCCCGCACCACCTGGTTGAGCAGGATCTTGATATTGACCTCGTGGTCGGAGCAGTCCACACCGCCGGCGTTGTCGATAAAGTCGGCATTGATCAGTCCGCCCTGGCGGGCATACTCCACCCGAGCCAGCTGTGTCAGCCCCAGGTTGCCGCCTTCACCCACAATGCTGCAGCGCAGCTCGCTGGCATCTATTCGCAACGGGTCATTGATGCGGTCACCGACATCGGAATCATGCTCTTCACTGGCTTTGACGTAGGTGCCAATACCGCCATTCCAGAGCAGGTCTGCCGGTGCCTTGAGGATGGCCCGGATCAGCTCATTGGGGGTGAGGCGGCCTGCCTCTATCCCCAGTGCGCTCTGCGCCTCGCTGCTGAGCGGGATGGATTTGGCGCTGCGGGAGTAGATGCCGCCGCCGGTTGATAGCTGGGATGAGTCATAGTCTGACCAGTTGGAGCGCGGCAGCTTGAAGAGCCGCTCGCGCTCTTTGAATGAGCGTTTGGGATCAGGGTTTGGGTCGATAAAGATGTGCAGATGGTTGAAGGCGGCCAGCAGTTTGGTATGCTCTGACAACAGCATGCCGTTGCCGAAGACATCGCCCGCCATGTCGCCAATCCCAACCACGGTGAAGTCCTGGTTCTGGCAGTCGATGTCACGTTCGCCAAACAGCCGTTTGACCGACTCCCAGCCACCGCGAGCGGTGATGCCCATTTTTTTGTGGTCATAGCCGGAGGAGCCGCCGGAGGCGAAGCCATCCCCCAGCCAGAAGTTGTACTCTTCGGCAATCCCGTTGGCGATGTCTGAAAAGGTGGCGGTGCCTTTGTCGGCGGCGACCACCAGGTAGGTATCATCGTCGTCGTAACGCACCGTGTGGGGTGGGGTGACTACTTTGCCATTCAGCAGGTTGTCGGTGAGATCCAGCATGCCGCAGATGAAGGTGCGGTAGCAGCGCACCACCTCCTCTTGAATAACCTCCCGGTTCTGGCTGTCGGGCAGGCGTTTGGGGACAAAGCCGCCCTTGGCACCGACCGGCACAATCACCGCATTTTTGACCATCTGTGCCTTCATTAGCCCCAGCACTTCGGTGCGGAAATCCTCTCGCCGGTCGGACCAGCGCAGGCCGCCACGCGCCACTGGGCCACCGCGCAGGTGTACCCCCTCGACGGTGGGGGAGTAGACGAAGATCTCAAACATGGGACGGGGCAGAGGCAGATCCGGTACCTTGGAGGGATCCAGCTTGAAGGAGAGGTAGGGCTTGGGCTGCCCATCGTTATCCAGCTGGAAGTAGTTGCTGCGCAGCATCGCCTGGATGACGGCCAGATAACGGCGCAGGATGCGATCCTGATCCAGGTTGGCGACGGCGTCAAAGGCGCTCTCAATGCGGTGGGTCAGCTTCTCAATGGTTTTGTCTCTGTTTCGCCCTGCATCAGGGTCGAAGCGGGCAAGGAACAGGCTGGCCAGCAGGCTGGTGATCTGTGGGTTCTGTGCCAGGGTCTCCGACATGTAGCTCTGGCTGAAGGGTGCCTGGGTCTGGAGCAGGTATTTGCAGATGGCACGCAGCACCACCACCGGCCGCCACGCCAGGCTGGCCGCCAGCAGCAGGCGGTTGAAGCCATCATTTTCAATCTCACCGGAGCAGATGCGCGCAAAGGCGTTTTGGAAGTTCTCTTTGACCGCCAGCACCTCCACCTCGATGCCCTGGCTGGCCATCATGTCAAAGTCGAGAATCCAGTAGGAGCAGTCGCTGGCGGCTTCGATGGTGTAGGGTCGGGCGCCCAGCACCCGCAGCCCCATCCGCTCCAGCATGGGCAGGACATCGGAGAGCGCCATCGGGCGGCAGCGGCCATAGACCTTGAAGCGCAGCAGGTTGTCACCCCCCTCTATCGGGCGGTAGAGGTGGGTGGAGAGCTGGCCATCTTCGCTGATCTCCTCCAGGTATTGAATATCCAGCACGGCGGCGCGCGGGGTGAAGTCATCCTTGTAGGCGGCGGGGAAGGCCTGGGTATAGCTGTAAGCCAGCTGCAGCCCCCGGCCTTCGCCAAACTGCTCATGCAGGGCGATGTGCAGTTCATCGTTCCATGAGAGCATCGCTTCGGCCAGGCGTGCCTCCAGTTCTGAACGGTCATACTCTGGGATCTTATCCGGCTGGGTATGCACAATAAAATGCACGCGGGCAAATATGGAGGCGGAGAACTGTACCTCGAACTCGGCACTCTCTCCGTTCAGTGCCTGTAGCAGGATGTCCTGAATCTTGAGCCGCAGCTCGGTGTTGTAGTGGTCTCTCGGGACATAGACAAAGGTGCTGATGAAACGGTCAAACGGGTCGCGCCGCAGAAACAGGCTGAGCCGGTGGCGATCCTGCACCTGCAGGATGCCTACTGCAATCTCCAGCAGCTCCTCCTCACTGATCTGAAACATCTCATCGCGCGGAAAGGTGGTCAGTATGTGCTGCATCGCTTTGCCGCCATGGCTGTTGTGGCGCAGTCTGGCTTGCTCCATCACATGCGCCACCTTGCGCCGCAGGATGGGGATTTCACTCAGCAGGGTGTTGTAGACGGTGGAGCCGTAGAGTCCGACAAAGCGCCATTCGCCCACCACTTCGCCGTTTTTATCAAATCGCTTGATGCCGAGGTAGTCCAGATGTGCCGGGCGGTGCACCGTCGAATGTGCGGTGGTTTTGGTGATGATCAGCAGGTTGCCGGGGTGTGCTGCGCTGCGCTGTGGAGGTGGGATATGGGCAAAACTCTGTGTGAGGTGATCTGCCTGTGTGCCGCGAAAGATGCCCAGCTCTGACCCTTCGACCGGGCGCAGCAGATCCTCTCCCTCTTTATCCACCAGGTCATAGGCGCGAAAACCGATAAAGGTAAAGTGGTTGTTCTCCAGCCAGCGCAGAAAGGCCAGCGTCTCGCTCTTCTCCTCAGCGGGTATCGGCAACTGCTGTGCATCCAGGGTGGTGATGATCTCTTTGATCTGGCTGCACAGTGGCTGCCAGTCATCTACCACCAGGCGCACATCGTTCAGGGTATGCTCAAACCCGACATGCAGTGCTGCCAGCTCCTCGGGTGTGGTCTGGCGGTCAACCTCAAAACGCATGACCGCCTCGGTGGTGTAGCCTTTTTTCTCGGTGTTGGGTGGGGCAATGGCGGTGATCTGGCCGGCATCGTTACGCTGTACGTTGATCACTGGGTGCAGGGTGATGTGGATGGTGATCCCCTGCCGCACCAGATACATATTCAGCGAGTCAACCAGAAAGGGCATGTCATCGGTAACTACCTCAATGACCGTATGTGGAGAGTGCCAGCTGTGCTCTTCGTAGACCGGGTTGTAGACGTGGATGAGGGGTGTGCCAGGTTTGCGCCGCCCCACCAGATGCCAGTGGCTTAGCAGGCTGCCATAGAGGTTTTCCAGTGAGAGACCCAGCAGATCTTCCGCGGCGCTGCGGGCGTAGTAGAGCCGGGCAAAATGGATAACAGGCTCAACCCCCTGTTTGGGCAGGCGCTCCTGAAGCAGCCCGATAAGACGATCAATAACGGCCTCTTTTTCCCGCAGATGTGCTGTTGTCATAAGCTGCTCTTTGTCACTGTGAAAGTGTATGGGTGGAGATTGTCCGGTAAGAATGGAAGATTACCCTCCTATTGAAAAAGTAGT
This sequence comes from Sedimenticola sp., assembly GCA_026989135.1. Lineage (GTDB taxonomy): Bacteria > Pseudomonadota > Gammaproteobacteria > Chromatiales > Chromatiaceae > WFXD01. Next base: position 8,201 of record JALSJZ010000165.1, read on the forward strand.
TATAAATCTGAAAATAGATATAGCCAGTATCAGAAGGGCCGCCGCTGTGATGAGCAGGTAGAGCATAGGCCAGCCAATGGTGTCCGCTATAAATTCATATAGCCGCTCTTTGAGTGTTAAGGGGATGGCAGCAGAGTGGGTCTGCCTGCTTTGGCCTGTTGCCGCAGGTTGCTGATGGGTGCGCGCCATTTGGTAGGCGACTCCTGATGCAGCATGGTCGGCGGCATGGCTGGTTGTTGAGGTGCTTTCTATAACAAAGTCGCCCATACCAAAGATTGAAAAATGCCGGGTTCCTGATTCATCCTGCCAGGGTTCTGTGATGGCGAGCAGTTGTTCAGCCTGCTCCTCATTCAGTGTTAGCTTGAGCAGATGTTTCACTAAGCCCAATGAGCTTCCCTGGTGAGGTGAGCCTCTCTGACCTTGAGCCGGTTCGCCACCAGCGCCGTTCATGCCACCAGCGCCGTTCATATAGAGCCGAAGCGTATCCTCAACGGTTATGGAGGTCGTATTGCTGTAGCTCTCTCCATAATCGCTGGGGGGGCTGTTCTCGCGATACCGCACCCTGCGCTCCTTCTGATCTGGCCGGTTTGTGCGCTGCCAATCGCGCCACTCCTCTATCGGGGTGGCGGGTCTGCTGTTGTGTTGTCCGAACTCTG
>JALSJZ010000166.1 GCA_026989135.1 Sedimenticola sp.
GAGAACGGCTCTGAAGAGTTCCACCTGATTGCCGGCCTGCTCAACGCCCGTTATTTCGAAGCCAAGGCAGGTGGCGGCCCAACCCAGTATTTTATGACCACAGCACAGTTTTGGGCTATGTATGACGGCACATTAGCGGTTCCTGCAGGGTTCTCATCGCTTAGGGAACTGGTTGAATCAAACTATCACGGCTCCCCTGGGAGTAGCTGCCCCTAAGGGTGATTGCCAGCCAGCATTTCGCTACAAAACATGCCCTCTTTGTTAGCATTTCAATTTTGGGATGATGAGTGTGTGGTCTATAATCGGCTCTCTGGGGATACGCACCTGTTACCGGCCTTGCATGCTGAGATTCTACAGCTGATAACAGAGGGCATAAGAGGTGATAACTTAATTGCCCGCCTTATAGCCGAACATGCTATCAGCCATGATGAGGCGACTGAGCTCACCAGCTCTCTGTATAAAAGTTACAAGAGTCTTGGGCTGGTCGATAGCTCCTGGAATTAACCCATTTTGTTAATCTCAGATCTTGACTGCAATACGCTAAAAACTCACCTGTCAGGCCAGGGGCTTCGATTTCGAACCGGCCCCTTCAGCGTCTCATTAAGAGCCACTATACCGGCCATCGCCCGCCATATAGCGAAGCTCTACCCCCATTCAGAAACGCTTGATAATGATGCGTTTATTGATTTTCATATTACTACCCATCAGGTTGCTGGATTGCGGCGCTGGTTAAAGCCCCAGGTTGTCTTCTCTTTTGATGGTTACAAGCCCTTTAAACCGCTCCCATTGGCGCAGGCGGCTGCCGCATTTGAGTGGGGGCTGAATTGGTGTATTGCCAGCAGTTCGCATCAATATCTGATTATCCATTCAGCTGTGGTAGAAAAAGATGGCCAGGCAGTGATACTGCCTGGGTCGCCGGGTAGTGGAAAAAGCACCCTCTGTGCAGCACTGATTCATCGTGGATGGAGGCTCTTCTCCGATGAAATGGCGCTGCTATCAGCCGCTGATGGTATGATCCATTCTGTACCAAGACCTGTCAGCCTGAAGAATCAATCCATTGAGATCATTAAGGCATTTACACAGGAGCCGGTTTGGGGTGAGCGGATTGAGGGAACCACAAAAGGGGATATAGAACATATGTGCGCTCCCGACAGCAGTGTTCGACAGCCACCAACAGCCATTCATGCAAAATATCTTGTCTTTCCACACTATCAATCTGGGTGTTTGACTGAGATTACTCCTCTTTCCAAAGGGCGAGCCTCCATGAACCTGATTGAAAACGCCTTTAATTTCAATATCCTCGGTCATCAGGGCTTTGAGATGGTCTCTGATCTGGTTGATTCACTGGAGTGCTATGATTTCACCTACCCCGATCTAAAACAGGCTCTGGATGGCATTGAGCAGATCACCTCAGCAAAACCATAAGAGCAGAATCCCTATGAAGCCGGTTCTGCTTATTGAGTTTTTGCGCAGTTGCGGGGCAGGTGAGCTCACAAAAACAGAGGCTCAACGCTACCCCTGGGAGCTGCTGATACGGCAGTCACGCAGAGCCAATCTGATCAGCCGTGTTGCACTGTTTTTGCAGGAAGCAGGGATACTGGATGATATTCCAGCCCAGCCCCGGCAGCACTTTCTGAATGCACTCCGTATAGCAAAGGCCAATGCCCGAGCCACCAACTGGGAGGTGCGGGATCTCTATCGCATATTGCGAGGGCAAAATATCGATTTTATCCTGCTGAAAGGGAGTGCCTATATCTGGTCTGAAAACAGCGCCTCAAAAGGGCGCCTCTTCAGTGATGTCGATATTATGGTGCGGGAGTCATCACTGGAAGATGCGGAGCGGGTGCTTGTCCATTCAGGCTGGATGGGCAGCACCCTGAATGGCTATGACCAGCGCTATTATCGCCAGTGGATGCATGAGATCCCCCCCCTTCAGCACCTGAAGAGGCAGACCACGCTGGATCTGCACCACTCCATTATTCCGCCTGTTTCATACCCAGACTTTCCGGCTGAAAAACTCTGGCAACAGGCGATCCCTGCTGAAGATATGCCGGGTCTGTTTATGCTCTCTCACATTGATATGATTCTGCACAGCGCCGTGCACCTTTTTCATGAAGGGGAGTTTGACCAGGGGCTGAGGGATCTGTCAGACCTCGACCTGATGATCCGGGAGTATATTCTGGATGGCGATTTATGGGAGGGGCTGCTGCTGCGTGCGGCTGAACTGGGGCTTGAGCTTCCCCTCTATTACGCGCTCAATTACACACAGCGGGTTTTGGCTACCCCCGTGCCGGAACAGATACTGCAAAAAGCAGCCCGGCAGAGGGGGCGAAGGCACCTGCCAGACGGGCTGCTGGATCTGCTTTTTCTGGCGGCCTTTGTTCCCGACCATGAGACATGCCGGGTCAGGGGTGGAAAGGTTGCCCGCTTTCTCCTCTTTATTCGCTCTCACTGGATAAAAATGCCCTGGCATCTTCTGTTTCCCCATCTTGTCAGAAAGGGGTGGCTGCGCCTGCGGGGTGAGAATAGTCATTAGCCCGCAGTTACTCGTCTTGCCAACAGCAGAGCCAAAAGCCCATAGATCAGTACGCCAGCCCCATCTGCAACCCAATCCAGCAGTGAGAAGGATCGGTACGGAATATGATATTGGATAACCTCTATCAGCAGCCCGTAAAAAACGAGTGGAACCCATATCTGCCAGTCAAATCCCCTTTTTTGAAAAGAGAGATCAGCCAGCAGGCTCAGGATAAAGAAGGTGGCAAGGTGTGCAAACTTGTCATTTACGCCAGTTGCTGCGGGGTGCGTTAATTCGGCCGTGGTGGCATAGGTTGTGACAACCAGTGCCAGAAACAGCAGAGTGCGGCATGCGATGATGCCCGATCGCGTCAGGGCGATTATAGGCATGCCGGTGAATCAGCTGCCCTGCTCGCGGGCGATGGCCCGGTAGCCGATGTCCGTGCGGTAGAAGGCATCCTTCCACTGGATCTGCTGTGCCAGCGCATAGGCGTTTTGCTGAGCTTCAGCTACGCTCTCTCCCAGCGCTGTGGCACAGAGTACGCGGCCACCGTTGGTGACCACTGCCCCCTCTCTCTCGGCTGTGCCGGCATGGAATACTTTACGCTCTTTGGAGTCACCCTCTGGCAGGCCGCTGATGATCTCCCCTTTGGCATAGCTTGCCGGATAGCCGCCAGCTGCCAGCACGACCCCCAGTGCCGGGCGGCTGTCCCATTCGGTGCGGCACTGGTCCAGCTTGCCATCCAGTGCAGCGTTGCACAGCTCGACCAGATCTGAGCGCAGGCGCAGCATGATGGGTTGGGTCTCGGGGTCACCAAAGCGGCAGTTATACTCCAGCACCTTGGGAATGCCCTCTTTGTCGATCATCACACCCGCGTAGAGAAAGCCGGTGTAAGGGTGCCCCTCTGCGGCCATCCCTTGCACGGTGGGGCGAATCACCTGATCCATGATGCGTTCATGCATCTCTGGTGTGACCACCGGGGCGGGGGAGTACGCACCCATGCCGCCGGTGTTGGGGCCTTTGTCGCCATTGTCACGCGCCTTGTGATCCTGTGAAGTGGCCATGGGCAGGATATTCCTGCCGTCAACCATTACGATAAAGCTGGCCTCTTCGCCACGTAGAAACTCCTCGATCACCACCCGGTGACCGGCCTCGCCAAAGCTGTTGCCGGAGAGCATATCTCTGACCGTCTCTTTGGCAGTGGCCATATCCTCGGTGATGATGACCCCTTTGCCTGCGGCCAGCCCGTCGGCCTTGATCACGATAGGCATGCCGACCTGCTCCAGATAGGCCAGAGCCGGTTCGATCTCAGTGAAGTTGCCATAGGCAGCGGTGGGGATATTGTGGCGCGCCAGGAAATCCTTGGTGAAGGCCTTGGAGCCTTCCAGCTGAGCTGCGCCCTGGGTGGGGCCAAAGCAGCGCAGACCGGCAGCAGCAAAAGCATCGACAATACCGGCCACCAGCGGGGCTTCGGGGCCGACAATGGTCAGGCCAATGCGCTTTTCCTGTGCAAAGGCCAACAGCCCGTTGATATCCTCTGCGCTGATGGCGATGTTCTCCAGCTTGGGTTCCCGTGCTGTACCGGCATTGCCGGGGGCCACGAAGACCCTCTCGACTTGGGGAGATTGAGCCGCCTTCCAGGCCAGTGCATGTTCGCGTCCGCCGCCGCCGATGATCAGGATATTCATTATGGGTTCTCTTTAAATCTATAGGTTCAAGATGCAAGGCTCAAGGTTCAAGGCTCCCCCATGGTCTATGCCATATTGAGTGGGGAATACAGGTATTTTTCACAGACACGGAGACCACTGAGGACACAGAGTTATAGTTATAGTTTCTAATGCTTAATTCCATTGACCAACCTGGATTCATTAAAATTTACCAGCAACCCCGTAGAGATATGCGTTAATTTTAAACAGGTCAACATCTGTGCCTCATGAACCTTCAGTTTTTTCAACCGAATTTAAGTTCTAAAATTAGACATTCATCCACCAGGAAATCAAGCATTTCTCCATAGGTATTTTCTAATAATCCAGCACCCGATGTACGATGCACCTCAATGGCACAATCTATCATTGTTTCTGACAGCTCCTTACTACACTCTTCCGTGGTCTCTGTGTCTATTCATTGTAACCACTCCTCGATATGGCATAGCCCCAAACCCCTTGGTTCTTGAGCCTTGATCCTGTTGTTTATCGATGGGAGATGATGCCTCGTTCGCTGGCCTCGAAGAAGCAGATAATATGCTGCACCTCTTCTGTTGGATTTTCAGCCTTTAGCAGGGCCAGCGCCTCTGCGGGTTTCAGGCCGGATTTGAAGATTGTTTTGTAGGCCTGTTTGATCGCCTTGCGCTGCTGTGGAGTGAAGCCGTTGCGCCGCAGCCCGATGGTGTTGAGGCCGACAATCTCTGTCCGGTGGCCATCAGCCACTACATAGGGTGGTATATCCTGCGGCACGCCGGAGACACCCGCCACCATCGCATAGGCACCGATGCGGCAGAACTGATGGGTGGCGGTGTGGCCTGAGAGAAAGATATGGTGCTCCAGCTCGACATGCCCGGCCAGGGTGGCGCAGTTGGCAAAGATATTGTGATCTCCCACGATGCAGTCATGTCCAATATGTGCATAGGCCATCAGATAATTGTGGCTGCCGATGCGGGTGCCCTGGTCGGTTTTGATGCCCCGGCTGATGTTGACTCCCTCCTTAAAATGGTTGTGATCACCGATGATGAGCGGCTTGCTTTTTTCCGGGGTGTAGCTCAGATCCTGTGGCTCACTGCCGAGGGTCGCACCGTGGCAGACGCGGTTGTGGCGGCCGATGCGAGTGGCGCAGTAGATGCGCACATTGCTCTCAATAATGCATCCTTCACCAATAACAGCGCCGGACTCAATGATAGAGAAGGGGCCGACTTGCACCGAAGGGTGGAGTTCTGCACCGGGTTCAACAATAGTGGTCTGATGAATATTCATAAGGGACAAGACGCAAGGCTCAAGTGACAAGGCTCAAGGTGCAAGGAGGTGATGGTTTCCCTTGCACCCTGCACCTTGTCACTTGTAGCTGAATTTAATGGCGGAAATGGCGCATGCCGGTGAATACCATGGCGATATTGTGCTCGTCAGCCGCGGCAATCACCTCCTCATCACGCATGGAGCCGCCGGGCTGGATGACGGCGGCAATGCCGGCAGCGGCGGCGTTGTCCAGACCGTCGCGAAACGGGAAGAAGGCATCGGATGCCATCACGGAGCCAGGAACCGCCAGCCCGGCATGTTCGGCCTTGATGCCAGCGATACGGGCGCTGTTGATGCGGCTCATCTGACCGGCACCGACGCCGATGGTCATGCTATCCCTGCCATAGACAATGGCGTTGGATTTGACATATTTGGCCACACGCCAGGTAAACAGCAGGTCGATCATCTCCTGCTCGGTGGGGGTGCGTTGGGTGACCACCCTCAGCTCGTTGTGCAGTGCCAGATCGGCATCCTGCACCAGCAGGCCGCCGTTGACCCGCTTGTAGTCCAGCCGCGCCCCCGGCTCCGACCACTCGCCGCAGGTCAGCAGACGCACGTTCTTTTTGGCGCTGACCACCTCAACGGCTTCGGCAGAGATGCTGGGGGCGATGATCACCTCCACAAACTGACGCTCAACGATGGCCTGGGCAGTCTCTGCATCCAGCTCGCGGTTGAAGGCGATGATGCCACCGAAGGCGGATTCCGGGTCGGTGCTGTAGGCGCGGTTGTATGCCTCCAGCAGATTGTCACCCAGTGCCACGCCACAGGGGTTGGCGTGTTTGACGATGACGCAGGCCGGGCCTTCATCAAACTGTTTGACGCACTCCAGCGCTGCATCGGTGTCGCCAATATTGTTGTAGGAGAGCGCCTTGCCCTGCAACTGTCTGGCGGTGGAGATGCCCGCCTCAGTCACATTGTGCTCCACGAAGAAGGCGGCCTGCTGGTGTGGGTTCTCACCATAACGCATGGTCTGAACCTGCTTGAACTGCAGGCTCAGGGTACGCGGAAAAGTGGTTGTCTCTCCACCGGTGCGGGCACCCAGATAGTTGGCGATGGCACCATCATAGCGTGCGGTATGCTCAAAGGTCTTGACCGCCAGGTCGAAGCGGGTGGCACTGCTCACAGCGCCACCGTTTTCCGCCATCTCTTGCAGGATGCGGCTATAGTCGGCTGCATCGGTCACCACGGTGACAGCTGCATGATTCTTGGCCGCAGCACGCAGCATGGTGGGGCCGCCGATGTCGATGTTCTCGATAGCGGTTGGCAGGTCACAATCCGGGTTGGCAATGGTGGACTCAAAGGGGTAGAGGTTGACCACGATCATGTCGATGGGTGGGATGCCGTGCTCGGCCATCACCGCCTCATCGGTGCCGCGACGCCCCAGGATGCCGCCATGTACCTTGGGGTGCAGGGTCTTTACCCGTCCATCCATCATCTCGGGAAAGCCGGTGTAGTCGCCCACTTCGATGACGGAGATGCCGCTCTGCGCAAGCAGTTTGGCCGTGCCGCCAGTGGAGAGGATCTCAACATCCTGTGCCTGCAGGCTGCGGGCAAAATCTACAATGCCGGTTTTGTCGGATACACTGATGAGTGCACGGGTGATGGTGGTCATGGGTGGTCTCGTTAATAGATTGAAGGATGTCAGTATTTAGGAGTCGGGAACGCGTCCCGTCTTCTGGCTCCGGAATGCTGAGTTCTTAATGCCTTGCCAGCGGCTCATTGATCCAGCCCGTAGAGTGCCAGCTTTTTTCGCAATGTGCTGCGGCTGATCCCCAGGATCTCTGCGGCGCGGGTCTGGTTGCCGCCCGCGTAATCCATAACCGTCTCCAGCAGAGGCGGCTCAACCTCGGAGAGCACCATCTGATAGAGCCCGCTGGCGCTGTAGCCATTCAGGTGCTGGAAGTAGTTTTTCATGGTGGCGCGAACCTGGTCATGCAGTGGCTCCACCGTGGTGGTGTTCTGCGCGGGCTTGGTGGTTATCTGTTCGGCCTGTGGTGATGCGGTCAGATTCATGCGGCTAGTTCCCCTTCCTCACCCCATTGGGTGAAAAAATCCCTGACGAAAGTAAGTTGTTGTTTTGTGGTGGTGCTGTGGTTGATCTCTTTTCTGAAGGCGGCACCACCGGGGTGCGTTTTGCTGTACCAGGCGATATGTTTGCGGGCGATGCGAACCCCCTGATGCTGGCCGTAGAAGCTGTAGAGCTGCTCCAGATGGCCATGCAGGATGGTGTGGATCTGCTGCGGTGAGAGCGGCTTCAGCTCCTCTCCGGTCTCCAGGTAGTGTGCTATCTCATTGAAGATCCAGGGGCGACCCTGGGCAGCGCGGCCAATCATGAGTCCATCGGCCTGGGTCAGCTCCAGCACCTCTTTGGCCCGCTCTGGTGTGCGGATGTCGCCATTGGCGATCACCGGGATGCGGATCGCCTGCTTGATCTGGCGGATGGTCTCCAGCTCAGCTTCGCCGGAAAAGCCACAGGCACGGGTGCGCCCATGCACAGCCAGTGCCTGAATGCCGGCCTGCTCGGCGATCCGGGCGATGGTAACGCCGTTGCGATGTTCGGTATCCCAGCCGGTGCGGATCTTCAGGGTGACAGGGGCATCAATTGCCTCAACCACCGCCTCCAGGATCTGCTGCACCAGGGGTTCATTTTTCAACAAGGCAGAGCCGGCGTTTGCCTTGCAGACCTTTTTGGCCGGGCAGCCCATGTTGATGTCGATGATCTGGGCACCCTGCTCTACATTGATGCGTGCGGCTGCGGCCATCTTTTTGGGGTCAGACCCCAGGATCTGCACAGAGGCCGGTGCCGGCTCACCCTCGCGCATCAGCCGTCGCAGGGTCTTTGGGTTGCCCCAGAGGGTGGAGTCGGATGAGATCATCTCGGATACCGCCATGCCTGCGCCAAGGGATCGGCAGAGGCGGCGAAATGGCAGGTCGGTAACCCCGGCCATAGGTGCAACGATGAGGTTGTTCTCTAACTGATAAGGGCCAATGCGCATACTGGATCTGGGTTTTTATTATTTGCCGGAGAACGGCAAAAAGGGGGATACATATTACGCCTAAAAAGCGGGCAGGCAAAGTGCTTGTGGAGGTTCTTTATGGCATTGTTAAGTCATTGAAAAATATAACAATGAAGGAGATATTAAAAGTGCAACTCCATGCAAATCAAATGCTTATGTGCGGTGGGTGAAATGCCGGGTTGTTCACGGATTCAGAAAAAATCAAATTCAAATCCGGTGACATCGGTGCCGGGATCCTCGATCTCTATCCTGATCTGCCGG
>JALSJZ010000167.1 GCA_026989135.1 Sedimenticola sp.
AAACAGCGCGCCAATACCCGTTTAACATTACCATCCAGTACGGCATGCCGCTGCCCTGCCCCCAGTGAAAGTATCGCCCCGGCGGTTGAACGCCCAATACCGGGCAGCGCCAAAACCTGCTCAAACTCCAGTGGGAAACGGCCGGCATGTTGTTCACATATCAACTGGGCAGCCCGGTGCAGATTACGCGCCCGTGCGTAGTATCCCAGCCCAGACCAGTGGTGGAGCACCTCGTCGATATGCACACTGGCCAGCTGCTCGACATCAGGGAAGCGCCGCATAAATCGCTCAAAATAGGGGATGACCGTTGCAACCTGGGTCTGCTGCAACATGATTTCGGAGACCCAAACAGGATAGGGTGTCTGCTGCTGCCAGGGCAGGTTTTTCCGCCCATGATGATCAAACCAGTTCAGTACCGGTTGTGCAATCGTTACCAGGGTACCGCAGGTTTTTGCGGCTTTGCCAGGCGCTATCGAAACAGCCCTCTTAGCTTATCCTTCACCTCATCCGGCAGCTTGCCTTTGAGCTTCTCTTCAATCTTCTGCTCAACCTTGCCGCTCAGCAGACGCTTGGCCAGTTCATCCATATCTGGCCGTATCTTTGGGGCTGCAAAGGAACCCGATATTTTGACCGGCACAGGCACCCCCATGAGGTCTTTCATATCGCTGCTGCCCTGCCCCTCCATTGATTTCACTATGGTTGTGGTCAATCGGTAATCCAGCTGCTCCTGTACCAGGTCAACCTGCCCCTTGCCGTCGACCCGCAAAAAAGGGGATTTTGCCATCAGGTCTTCATTCAACAGAATACCCTGAGTGATGGTGGCTGTTCCTGCCAGTTCACTAAAATCCGTCTCGGGTTTATCACTTGCCGGAGGCACAGGTTTCCCCTTTATCTTTGCCCAGGTTTCACGCAGGGTCTGAGCCAGGTCAATGCCTTTTACCGCGCCCTTCTCAAAGCGAAATCCAACATCCCCGTTGAGGTGTTGGCGAAAGGCCTGTTCGGTGTTGCCGCGTGTCTTCAGGTTGGCATTGAAGCGCCCTGTGCCACGCAGACGCCCATTTTCTGTCAAGTCCTGCAGTAGCAGTTCTGCCTGTATATTTGTTGCCTGCTTGGTGATTTGCAGCAGCGGCTCTTTACCTCTGACATCCAGCGTGACCGCCGCTTGAAGGTTGCCTTGATAGAATTTTTTCACCTGTTGCTCTACTTTAAGGTGCCCACCCCTGGCTTTTACCTTCAGCTCAACCTCCTCAGCCAGCAGTTTTTTCACCGTGAGCTTGCCCACACGAAACAGGCCGTTGATATTCAGCTGGCGCAGCAGTGCAACCGGGAGCAGTTCTGCTTCCGCTTGCCCCTGCGAATTTAGCGCTGGTGTTTGGGTTGTCGCTGCTTGGGCCGCGGGCACCGGGGTTGCTGCTGCTTTATCGGCTGTTGCAGTGGTTGGCTCATCTGCGGATGGTGGCAGGTAGCGATCCAGATCAATGGCATCGACATTAAGGTTAAAACCGATGGCGGGCATGGCCGAGGTCAGGTTGCCTATCTTCAGCTCGCCGCTAAGATTGGAATCGTCCAGCATCAGCACTAGTTTTGTTATATCCAGCTTTTCAGCTGTGCCAGCCAGATTCATGGCCAGGGCGACACGGGTGAACGCCGCTGCATCAGCCGTTGCCGGCAGTGGCATCTCATGCGCTGCCAGCCACTCCCGCAGATTCACCTCTGCCAGCTTCAGTGCCCCGCTGAAGGCCGGTTTATTGGCCAGATCACTGGCCTCAAGGTCACCATTGAGCCGCAGGCCATTGGCATCGAGCTGCAGGCCATTGAGTTTAAGATGTTGCGAATGCAGGTTCAGCGCCACTCCCGTCTCCAGCTTGAGCTTCAGGGGTTTGCCATTGAGCAGCTCGCCTGTGGCATCCACGCTCAGTACCAATTTGCTGATATTGAGTTGATCCATCCCGGCGCTCAGGTGTGGCGTGCCACGGAGCTGGATATTGGCCTTAATGGCGGGTGTCTGGTTTTCTACAACAAAATCCAGTGCCAGATCCACAGGCTGCCCAGGCACGATAGCGCCTATCCGCAGGTTAAGCTGCTGGATGCTGAGCTGTTGACCGCTGCTCTCATCACGCCAGTTGATGTTGGCATTGGAGACGCTAACCCCGCCGATGGCCAACCCGGCCAGTGGCAGGGCGGCGGTTGAATCCGTTCTCTCTGGGCGCGGCTCCGGTTCTGTTGTGCCATCACCGGCTTGCGCCTTCTGCGCGCCCGCCAGATCATCCCAGTTTGTCCGGCCATCCTTGGCTTTGGCCAGATTGAGGTGTAGCCCGTCCAGTAAAATCGTGTCCACTTCAACCTGTTTGCTCAGCAGCGGCATGATCCTGACCTTGACCGCTGCCTGCTGGATGGAGGCAAAGGGTGTCGCATCAAACCCCTTGGCGTTACTCAGCTTCAGCTCGCCCAGCTCCAGACCCAGCCAGGGGAAGAGCGAGAGTTCGATCTCTCCATTGATCTGCAGGTCACGCCCCGTGGCCTCTTTCACCTTGGCAATGATGTCATCCCGAAAATCATTGGGATCAACCACCTGTGGCACAATAATGATGGCGGCCACCATCAGCACAACGATCAGCCCCAGCAGCCCTGCCAAAATCTTTAAGAATTTCATTGTAAATATCCCCTGGATAACAATCCGACCTGTAGCAATTACTCCAGCTGATCAGCCGGCTTGGGCCAGGCGCTGATAACCGCCTGCACCAGCGTTGCCAGCGGGATCGCAAAAAAGACTCCCCAAAAACCCCAAAAACCACCAAACACCAATATAGCCACAATAATGGCGATAGGGTGCAGGTTGACCACTTCAGAGAAGAGCAGCGGCACCAGCACATTGCCATCCAGTGCCTGAATAATAAAATAGGCCACGGCCAACCCTATAAAATCACTGCCCCAGCCCCATTGAAACCAGGCAATCAGCAGCACTGGGATAGTCACTACCGTGGCACCGATATAGGGGACGATCACCGACAGCCCCACCAGCGCACTCAGCAACATGGCATACTCCAGGCCAAACAGCTTGAATGTCACGAAGCTGACCGCCCACAGCACAATGATCTCAATAAACTTGCCTCGCACATAGTTGGCAACCTGTACATCCACATCCTTCCATACAGTGACAGCCAGCTTGCGATCCTGGGGCATAAAGCCCTGCGCCCAGTCAATGATCAACTGTTTATCCTTCATGAAAAAGAAGACCAGCATCGGCATCAAAACGGCATAGACCAGAATCGTAATCACACCCAGGACAGAGGAGAGCGAAATAGAGACTACGGCCTGCCCCAGCTCAGCAATTCGCTGACTGAGCACCACTGTAAACTCCTCCAGCTGGGCAACGGTGATGACCTCTGGGTAACGGTCTGGCAGCTGCATCAACACCTGCTGTCCCTTTGAGATCATAACCGGCAGTTGCTGAAAGAGCTGGGTACCCTGGCGGGAGATAATAGGGACAAGGCCAAAGATCACGACGGTGACAAACAGAAAAAAGAGACAGAAAACCACTGAAACCGCAATAATATGCGGCACCCCCCGATACTTCAGCCGCTCAACGACGCCATCCAGCAGATAGGCGATGACTGCGCTGGCCAGCACCGGCATCAACATATCGCCCATCATAATGATCACGGCAAAGCCAATGACCAGGAACAGAGCCAGAAACACCACCCCGGAGTCAGAGAGATGACGTCTAAACCACTGTGTCAAAAACTGCATTAAACAGCCCCTTTAGAGGTTCGTTGAACCTGTTATTCCATCTATATTAATGTGAAAAAGCAAACACTTGTGAAAACAGCCCCAAGATGCTAGCTTCCATCATCCGCTTGCAAAACAGTTGCAACTGAATGATAACAATGAAACTGCCTCTATTTTGAGCTTATACCGGGAAAGACTGAGATGAAAAAAGTTTTGCTCTCCTCTGTGGTGACGGTAATTCTATCATCACCACTGATGGCCGGGGGCTATAAAATCCCGGAACAGTCCGTCAACTCCACTGCCCTCTCCGCCGCCTATGTCGCCAACGCCCACGGTGCCGACGCAGCCTATTACAACCCGGCGGCCATGGTATTCAACGAGGATCGCGGCCTGCTGGAGGCCAATATTTCATACATTCAGCTGCCCCCTATCGACTTTAATGGTTCCGCTTTTAGCGAAACATTCAAGGATGAGACCAACAGAGAGCACTTCATCATCCCCACCTTCCACTACAGCAGCCCGGCCGTAGGCAAGATGCGCTTTGGCCTCTCGCTGACCGCACCCGCCGGTCTTACCAAGCGCTGGGGTGGCACGGCTGAAGCTTCCGCAGAGGAGTTTACCCTAAAAACCTATGAGGCCAATCCCACCGTCGCCTTTCAGCTGCATGAGTCGGTCTCTGTTGCTGCAGGTTTTCGGGTGGTCTATAGCGACGGCGTGGTAAAAAGCTCCTCTTCTGCTGCCGCAACGGCACCTATTGGCAGGGATCTGGAAGGGGACTCTATCGACTACGGTTACAATCTGGCGATCCTGGTTCGGCCGGCTGATAACCTCTCTCTGGCTGCAACCTACCGCTCAAAGGTATGGCTTACCATCAAAGGGGATGCCGATCTGGACTATCCAGCAGCCCCCGCTCTTAACTACTCTGGCAGCGCCAAGGTTGATGTGCCGATACCCGCCGCCCTGAACTTGGCCGCCGCCTACACATTCAACAAAACCACGGCTGAAGTCGTCTTTGAACGCACCTTCTGGTCTATCTATAACGAACTCGATTTTGATTACAATCGCACATTTCCCACCGGCCACCCTTTTGCATCCTTCGATGCTCCAGGGATAAAAAACTGGGTCAATAGCGACAGCTATCGTCTGGGTGTTACCCATCAATTCAATAGAGAATGGTCTCTGATGGCAGGAGTTGCCTACGACGAAACCCCCATCAAAAAGCAGTATGTTGGCTTTGACCTGCCCGACTCTGACGCCATCATGTTCTCGGTGGGTGCCAAACACAAATACAGTGATTCACTCACTATTGGCGGTTCATTTCTCTATAACCGCAAAAAGGAGCTGAAACTGGATGCAGACGATGGGAATATCAAGGGCGGCAGCGGTATCACCGGCAAATTCAAGGATGCCGCAGCCTACTTTATTACAGTTGGGGCTGAATACAGGTTCTAACCTACCCCTTTCGCAGCAGGTAATAGAACCTGCCCGCCTCTTCACGAAATTCCAGCAGCTCATTACCGCTGTTTTTGATGAAGGCGGGAAGATCCCTGGCCGTACCCGGATCGGTGGCAATCACATGCAGCACCTGACCTGACGCCATACCCGCCAGCGCCTTGCTGGCGCGCAGTGTGGGCAGCGGACAGCTCAGGCCAGAGAGATCCAGCTCTTCATCGCAATCAATCATGGGCAATTCTCTTTAACCTCTTTTCAATAGAGCGGATTCGCCGCTGCGCAAGCTCCGCCCCCAGCGCCACCCCCTGGTACCCCTCAGCCAACAGATCACGGGCAGCAACATCATTCATTCCCAATAGTGCCAGCCTTAGCCGCTGGGTGGCAACCTTGGCCTCATCAGGCCACAATGCCGCGCAAACCAATAGAAAATACTGAAATCGCCCAGCCTGCTGTTGCGCCTTCACACGCTCTAAAAGCTGCAGCAGAGATCCTGCCTCTGCGCTCTCTGCCGCCACAAAACCCGCCCCCAAACGAACCACCAGATCCAACAGATCGCTGCACCCTTTTTCAGCACGCAGCCTGTTGCAGAGCGCCTCTGTCGATACCGCTATTTTAGCTGCGGGATAGAGAGCTGCCGCAAAGCGAACGGCAAGCTTATCACTCTGCCCGGCCACCTTGCGCAGCGCCGCAAAGGGTGTTGGATCACCATTGATTGCCGCTGCCAGTTCAGGGATCAGCCGGTCAAGCGCCCCGCACCGAAGCAGCACCTCAAAGAATCTCCAGGGTTGCGGCTCCAACAGCGCCTTGCGCATCTCCTGCCAGATGCGCTCTGGCCGGAGATGTTGCAGATCGCTTGACTGTGCCATCTGCTGCAGCAAAATCTGAGTATCCGGGGCAACCTCAAAACCCAGCTCCCCCAGATGGGCAGCAAACCGTGCCACTCGAAGCAGCCGCACCGGGTCTTCTACAAAGGCGGAGGTGATATGCCGAAGCTGCCGCGCCTCTAAATCTCTCTGCCCGCCAAAGAGGTCAATGAGCTGCCCCTTTTCATCTTCAGCCAGCGCATTGATGGTGAGGTCACGCCGAGCCAGATCCTGTTCCAGCGTGACCGTTGGAGAGGCATCCACCTCAAACCCTTTATACCCGGCACCGGTCTTGGTTTCGGTGCGGGCCAGCGCATACTCCTCCCCGGTTTCGGGGTGCAGAAAAACCGGGAAATCGGCATCTGCGGCACGGAACCCGGCATCCAGCATCTGCTGCCCTGTTGCACCAACGACCACCCAATCGCGCTCCTGCACAGGCAGACCCAATAGCTGGTCACGCACAGCTCCACCGACAAGATAGGTTTTCATTTTGGCTGGCTGAAGGTTAAAAAATCAGCTCAGTATAGATAGGAAATGGATTTATCGGAAGCGGGTAGATCAATGGCGAACGGTTTCAAAACGGAAGGGGGCAGCATAAACACCATTCCGGGTCGTTACCAGTACGGTAGCCTCCCAGACCATGCGATCCACAATACAGACCGCCAGGGTTCCCGTGCCCGAATACTCACCTTCGGCATCCCGCTGCAGCTGCGGCCGGTTGAACCCCATATTCATACCCAGCCCGCGAAAATCGACAGCCACTGCCTGCGCCTGCAAGCCCTCTATTCGAACCTTCAGTTGCAGCGGCTTCAGACCCACGATGGGGCGTGGCGTAATCGAGAAAGCAACCCGGCCACCGTCTGGAAAACGGGATTCACAAACCGCCTCCTGCAGGTCACAACGGCTATCCAGCGCGGCCGTAGCCACAATGTTCTTTGGTGCCTGCTGCCAGATCTGCAGACCACCGACCCCGACAACGGCAACCAGTATGAGCGCAGTCGCGCCCATCCAGATTTTTTGTGCCATGGTCAAGGCTCAAATCTTACAGGGTGAATTTATTACGTCGTACTGTGAAGGTGACTTTGGATTCGGTGCCATCGGCAAAGGTCAGATTCATCTCGACCTGGTCACCCGCCTTCAGGGTCGATTTAGGCCTCATCAGCATCAGGTGATAGCCACCCGGTTTAAATTGCAGCGTGCTCTCAGCAGGGATTTCAACCGCTTTTGCATGGGACATCTTCATCATCCCCATTGCAGCATCATGCTGTGTATGGTGGATCTGGACACTCTTGAATGCATCACTGGCCACACCCGTCAGACTTACTGGCCTGGCAGTGTCGTTTTTCAGTGTCAAATAACCGGCCTGCGCGCTCACATTTGGTGGTGCTTCGGCAATCCAGGCATCGCTAATCTCAACCCCGGCTTCGGCGTATCCTGCCAGCATGAAGGTGCAGAGCAGCACAGAGAACGACGGGCAGAACCGCCTGATAGTCATTGACATAAAAGACATATAACACACCTCGAAAGGGTTAAAAGTATAAAACACCGAAAACCAACCCGGTATGTGGCAAAACGACACACCCGGCAAATGATTACAGCGTTCCGGTATGGATATGCGAGAATACACGGTTTTTTCCCCAGCCAAAACAGTCGATCAATGCCAGCCGCCCCATCCAACCCTCTACACCCTGCTCTTCCAACCCCGCCCAACGAGCGGCTCCAGTGGGGTCAGCTCTATGGCAGCAGCACCGCTCTGGCGATTGCCTCTGCCGCCAAGGGTGGCTCAGGGCTTACCCTGGTTCTCGCTGAAGATGCCCAGTCGGCCACTGAGCTGGAGCAGGAGCTGGCCTTCTTTCTAGGGCAGGAGGCACTGCCCATTCTGAACTTTCCCGATTGGGAGACCCTGCCCTACGACATCTTCTCACCCCTGCCCGAGCTGATCTCACAGCGGCTGCTGACACTCTACCGGCTCTCCAGCATCCGCAAGGGGCTGCTGATTGTCCCGGTCAGCACCCTGCTCCAGCGCCTGCCGCCCTGTAGTTATATCCATGCCAACAGCCTGCTGGTTGCCACCGGCGAGCCACTTGTTTTGGGCAAGATCCGTCGGCAGCTGGAGTCTGCCAGCTACCAGTGTGTGACCCAGGTGATGACACATGGTGAGTTTGCGGTGCGCGGCTCTCTGCTCGACATCTTCCCCATGGGCAGCCCGCACCCCTTTCGTATCGACCTGTTCGACGATACGGTGGACAGCATCCGCACCTTCGACCCGGAGAGCCAGCGCTCGATCACAAAGGTGACGCAGATCGAGATGCTGCCCGCCCGCGAGTTCCCGCTCAACGAGGCGAGTATCGAACGGTTCCGCCAGGCTCACCGCACCCGGATAGAGGGCGACCCACAGCGCAGCCTGATCTACCATGAAGTGAGCGAAGGCAACGCCTCCGGCGGACTGGAGTATTATCTACCGCTCTTTTTTGAGCAGACCGCCAGTCTGTTCGATTACCTGCCCGAACAGTGTCTGACCATCGAGATCGGACAGGCACGCAGCCATGCCGCCCAGTTCCTGCAACAGGTTGAGACCCGCTACGAACAGCGTCGGCACGATATCGAGCGCCCGATCCTGAAACCTGCAGAGATCTATCTCACGGCAGATGAGCTGGCCGCCCGGCTCAACCAGGGCACCGCCATACAGGTTGAAAGGCATGAGATACCCGCCCGCCGCAAGGGCTATGCCGGTTTCCACAA
>JALSJZ010000168.1 GCA_026989135.1 Sedimenticola sp.
CGCCAGCTCTTCTGGAGAGGCCATCCCAGAGCGAATAGTCAGCCATCTCTCCAGGCTTTGCCGAGCCTTTTCGCCCACCGGCAGGCGACGGGTTCTGTCCCCTTTGCCGGTGACCTCAACCACGGCATCCTGCAGGTCTATATCTGCCAGATTCAATGAGACCAGCTCACTCAATCGCAGGCCGGAGGAGTAGAAAAGCTCCATCATGGCCAGATCCCTTATGCTGAGCGGGTCTTTGCCCGGTTGGTTCAGCAACTGCCCCAGCTGGTCGGCATCCATCACCAGGGGCAGTTTTCGCTGTGACTTTGGCGGGCGTACCCCCTGGGCTGGGCAGCTGTCGGCCTGTTTTTCACGCTGTAGATAACGAAACAGGGTGCGCAGGGAGGAGAGTTCCCGTTGCAGGCTGTTACCCGCAATGCCCTGGCGGTGGCGGGTGGCGATAAAGCTGCGCAGATGATGCGGCTGGAGATCGGGCCATGCGCTCAGACCCTGTGCCAGACACCACCCCCGGAGGCGTTGCAGGTCGCGCCGATAGTTGCTCAGGGTGTGTGGTGAGAGGCGGCGCTCATGGCGCAGCTGGCTGAAAAATCGCTCAAGCCAGAACTGAAATGGCTCTTCGGGCGAAGGCATGGTGATTGGGGTCAGGCCCCCGGCTCGGAGACTACCTCCAGCTGCTGGCTGACCAGCTCGCCCAGGCGGCTTAAAAAATCGGTTCCCATATCCTGCTGGAAACGTTGCCGGTCACTGCTGCCAATGGCCAGGATGCCGGAGATGCTCTCGCTCTTGAGAGGGATCAGTACCGCTGAATGGATATCTCCGGCTTCAGCGCCAAACAGGATCTCCAGCTGCTCCTGGGGCAGATCGCCGCAGCGGGGCTGGTTTTGTTGAAAAAAGGTCTGGAGGTGGCGGATGATCTTCTGTTCTGATGCCTCCAGCGCAGAGGGGTTTTCCAGCTCAGCCGGGGTAAAGAGCCGCAGCTCTACATAGTCCGCCTTGAATTGGGCATGCAGCTGATCCTCAAGTACATTGAGCAGCTCATCAAGATCTGTGGTATCCATCAGGGCGAGGGTCATCTGGTGCAGGCGGTCTATCAGCAGGTCGTTGGCGTGGCCAACCGCTACCAGTTCAGTAAGCCGCTGCTGATGGCGCGCACACTCTTTGCGCAGTGCTGCAAGCTGGCGCTCCAGCAGTGATACGCTGCCGCCATTGACATGCGGCAGCCTGAGCTCCAGCAGCAGTGGTTCATGGCGTTCAAAAAACCCTGGGTTTGCGGCCAGATATTCGGCAACGGTGGCCTCCATATCCGGGGCTTTGCTGGTTTGTTCTGTCGATAGGGTCATAGCTCAATCTTACCTTCAAAGACCTGGATGGCCGGGCCACTCATCCATACCGGTGCGTTACCTCCTGCCCAGCTTACCATAAGCGTACCGCCCGGCAGAGTGACGGCTACCTGCTCATCCAGCAGCCCGTTCATCCGTCCTGCGACTACGGCGGCGCAGGCACCTGAGCCGCAGGCCAGTGTCTCGCCCGTGCCCCGTTCAAAGACCCGCAGGTCGATATGGCTGCGATCCTGTATGGCCATAAATCCTACATTGACCCGTTGCGGAAACCGGGGGTGGCACTCCAGCAGAGCCCCTATCTTTTTGACCGGCGCATCGGCAACAGACTCTACCTGCAACACGGCATGTGGATTGCCCAGGGAGATGGCTGCGATCTTCAGCGGTTTGCTGCCCACCTCGATGGTATAGTGCTTTGACTGAGCCTCTGCTTCGAAGGGGATCGACGCCGGTTCCAGTTTGGGCGTTCCCATGTTGACCTTGACCAGGCCATCCGCTTCATGCCGCAGATGGATCTTGCCGGAGCGTGTCCCCACACGCAGGATCTCTTTATCGCTCAGCCCGGTGGCCTGCACAAATTTGGCAAAGCAGCGGGCACCGTTACCGCACTGCTCCACTTCGGAGCCATCGGCGTTGAAGATTCGGTAGTAGAAATCGGTATCCAATGAGCGTGGCGACTCAACCAGCAACACCTGATCGCAACCGATGCCAAAGTGGCGGTCGGCAATAGACTGGATCTGCTGGGTGGTCAGGTCTATCTTTTGGTGGATGGCATCAAAGACTACGAAATCGTTGCCCAGGCCATGCATTTTTATAAAAGAGAGCGTCATGGTGTATACCGTACTGCTGAATAAAAGTAAGTACCTCTACCGAACGATTCTACGTACCAGAGCGGTAGATTTGCAATCTTTATCCCACTGGGCAGACAATAACCCAATACCCACCGACCCAAGTAACCCGCCATGAACAGACCCGATGTGACGGAGGCCGCGCTGCTGGAGATTGTGCAGCGGCTGCTTCAGGAGCTATACCCAGGGAGATCCACCGCGGCGATCAGCATCGACAACAGCCTGGATCATGACCTTGGACTGGACAGCCTGGGCAGGATGGAGCTGCTCTCCCGGCTTGAGCAGAACTTTCAGCTGCGGCTGTCAGAAGAGGCGTTTGCTGCCGCTGAGAGCCTGCGCGATATCATCCGACTGTTGGAGGAGGCACCCGCTGGCAGGCCCATCGAGCGGGTGGTGGAACCGACCCCTCGCCAGCCCCGGCAGAGGATCTCGGCTCCGCATCAGGCCTCTACGCTACAGGAGGTGCTGGCCTGGCATCTGGAGCATCAGGCGGAGCGGGTACATATCCACCTCTATGGCGAAGCTGATGAGCTACAGGAGATCAGCTACCAATCGCTCTACGAAGGCGCCTGCCGGGTAGCCACGGGCTTGCAGCAGCATGGATTGCAGCCGAGTGAGACCGTGGCCATCATGTTGCCAACCAGTTGCGACTATTTTTTCAGTTTTTTGGGTATCCTGCTGGCCGGTGGCATCCCTGTGCCGATCTATCCGCCTGCCCGTCCCTCCCAGATTGAGGATCACCTGCGGCGGCATGCCCGTATTCTCAACAATGCCCAGACCAGGCTGCTGATCACCATCCCCGAAGCAAAGCTGGTGGCGCATCTGCTGAAGTCGCATGTCAGCACTCTGCGGCAGGTTATTACAGCGGAGGCGCTTACTGAAACCAAAGGCGGCAGCCCCCGTTTCAGCGCTGCCAAGGGTTCGGATATTGCCTTTCTGCAGTACACCTCCGGCAGCACGGGCAACCCCAAGGGGGTGATACTGACCCACAGCAACCTGCTTGCCAATCTGCGAGCGATGGGCGAGGCGATTGAGGTGACCTCCGATGACGTGTTTGTCAGCTGGCTGCCGCTCTATCATGATATGGGGCTGATTGGTGCCTGGCTGGGCAGCCTCTACTTTGGTTTTCCGCTGGTTGTGATGTCGCCATTGGCCTTTCTGGCACGCCCACAACGCTGGCTGTGGGCCATTCACAACCATCGTGGCACGCTCTCTGCCGCCCCTAACTTTGCCTATGAACTCTGCCTGCACAAGATTCAGGATAGTGATCTGGAGGGGCTGGATCTTGGCTCCTGGCGCATGGCCTTCAATGGAGCCGAGCCGGTCAGCCCCGGCACCCTTCGGCGCTTCACAGATCAATTCGACCCCTTTGGTTTTCGACCTGAAACCCTTGCCCCAGTATTTGGTCTGGCGGAATCCTCCGTTGGTCTGGCCTTTCCACCGCCTGGCCGGGCGCCACTCATTGACCGTGTCCAACGGCAACCCCTGACCAGATCAGGCCATGCCATTCCGGCGGCCGATGCAGAGACGCAGGTACTGGAATTTGCCGCCTGCGGCCAACCCCTGGCCGGCCACCCCATCCGGATTGTGGATGCAGAGGGGCGACCACTGCCGGAGCGCCGGGAGGGGCATTTACAGTTCCATGGCCCCTCTGCCACCAGCGGCTACTATCGAAACCCGGAGGAGACCCAGCGCCTGTTCGATGGCTGCTGGTTGAATACGGGTGATCTGGCCTATATCGCTGAGGGTGATCTCTACGTCACCAGCCGGGTCAAGGATCTGATCATCCGCGCCGGGCGCAATATCTACCCCTATGAACTGGAAGAGGCGGTGGGCTACATCCCAGGCATTCGCAAGGGTTGTGTTGCAGTATTTGCGACCCTGGATCAGACCACGGGAACCGAGTCCGTAGTGGTCTTGGCAGAGACGCGGGAGAGTGCGCCGGAACGCCTGGAAAAACTCCAGGATCAGATCAATACGCTGGCCACTGATCTGCTGGGGATGCGGGCTGACAAGGTGATACTGGCCCCGCCCCATACGGTACTGAAGACCTCCAGCGGAAAGATCCGACGCAGTGCCTGCCGGGATCTGTATGAACAGGGTCGGATGGGGCAGACCCAGCAGCCGGTCTGGCTACAGATTACGAACGTCGCCCTCTCCGGTGTCGTGCCACAGCTGCGCAGATGCGGCCGGATGCTGCTGGAGTGGCTCTATGCCACCTATGCCTGGGTGCTGTTTGGCTGCCTGGCCCCCGTCACCTGGCTGTTGACCGTCAGCCTGCCCCGACTCTCCTGGCGCTGGCGGGTAATTCATGGCGGTGCCCGGTTGCTGGCTTTTTTGTCTGGCATAAAGATTACCGTCTCCGGGCTGGAGAATCTTTCATCGGAATCCAGCTATATCCTGGTGGCCAACCATGCCAGCTATCTGGATGGCATCATCCTGGCGGCGGCGCTGCCCAGAGATTGTCGTTTTGTTGTGAAGTCAGAGCTGCAATCCAACCCGATAGCCCGTCTGTTTCTACAGCGTATCAATGCAGTATTTGTAGAGCGTTTCGACCCGCAGCAAGGGCTGGCGGATACCCAGCAGCTGGAGAGAGAGGCCTGCTCCAGCAGCCAGCCGCTCTTCTTCTTTCCTGAGGGCACCTTCACGGATACGCCGGGGCTGCTCCCTTTTCGTATGGGGGCGTTTTCTATCGCAGCCAAGGCGGGGCTGGCGGTTGTACCGGTTGCGATCAAAGGCAGTCGGTCTCTGCTACAGGGGGGCAGGTGGCTCCCCCGGCACGGGGCTGCAACCGTGACGGTGGGCGAGCGGATTGATCCGTCAGCTGCAGATTGGGGCGCAGCCATCGCCTTGCGTGACCGCGCCAGGGCGATGATCCTCAAACATTGTGGTGAGCCGGAGAGTGGGTATGCGTCACCACTGAAGCCAACCTGAACAACCCGAGGCGGGAGGTCAAGGCGACAGGTTCAGCTCTTTGATCTTCCGGGTCAGGGTGTTGCGCCCCCAACCCAACAGCTGGGCGGCATCCTGACGGCGTCCTCCGGTATGTTCCAGCGCCACCTTTATCATGACGGCTTCAAAGGCGGGCAGAGCCTCGTGCAGGATGCTTTCGTCACCCTGTTGCAGCTTCTGCTGCGCCCACATACGCAACATGGCGCGCCACCCATTCGACGGTGACTCCATCTTGCCATCAATCTTCAACTCTGGTGGCAGATCTTCAACATGAATATCCTGCCCCGAAGACATCACCGTGAGCCAGCGGGCGGTGTTCTCCAGCTGCCGGACATTGCCGGGCCATTTGATCTGCTGCAGCACTTCAATGGTCTCTGGCTTCAGGGTTTTTAGCTCGGTACCCAGCTCTTGGGCCGATGTGGTCAGAAAGTGCTGCATCAACAGCGGTATATCCTCGCGGCGTTCGCGCAGTGCCGGGATGTGGATGCGGATCACATTCAGTCGATGAAACAGGTCTTCACGAAAGCTCCCCTTCTCCACCAGCTCTTCCAGGTGCTGGTGGGTTGCGGCAATGATCCGCACATCCACCTTTACCGGCTCATGGCCGCCCACCCGGTAGAATTCACCGTCGGCAAGCACTCGCAACAGACGAGTCTGTAGTTCGGCGGGCATATCGCCGATCTCATCCAGAAACAGGGTGCCGCTGTCGGCCTGTTCAAAGCGCCCCAGCCGTCGGGTCTGTGCCCCGGTGAAGGCACCGCGCTCATGGCCAAACAGCTCTGACTCCATCAGATCCCGCGGGATGGCGGCCATGTTCAGTGCAATGAAGGGATTTGAGGCGCGCGGGCTGTGGCGGTGCAGCGCCTGAGCCACCAGCTCTTTGCCGGTGCCGGATTCGCCGTTGATCAGCACCGTCACGTTGGATCGGGCCAGGCGGCCTATGGCGCGGAACACCTCCTGCATGGCTGGTGCTTCACCGATGATTTCGGGGCTCTCCAGCGCCTCTGCCGTAACGCCCTTTTCACTCTGCTGGCTGTGCCGACAGGCGCGTCGCACCTGTTCGATGGCCTCATCAATATCAAACGGTTTGGGCAGGTATTCAAAGGCACCGCCGTGGAACGCAGAGACGGCGCTCTCCAGATCGGAATGGGCGGTCATGATGATGACCGGCAGATCCTTGTGGCTCTTCTGGATGCGTTCCAGAAAAGCCAGGCCATCCATACCCGGCATTCGAATATCGGAAACGATGACATCCGGGCGGTCGTGCTGGAGTGCATCCAGTGCCTCGCTGGCATCCGCAAAACCCGTTACCTCCATCTCTGCCCGCTGTAGCGCCTTCTCCAGCACCCATCGGATGGAGTGGTCATCATCGATGACCCACACCTTGTAGCCTTCAGCCATTTCGATTCTCCAGTGGCAGCAATACGGTGAATACGGTTTCATCCGGTTTGCTGCGGCATTCGATCAATCCACGGTGCTGATTGATAAGTGATTGGGCAATGGTGAGGCCAAGCCCCATGCCCCCCTCACTGTCACTCACCATGGGGTAGAAAATTTTATTCAGGATGTCGGGTGCAATCCCCGGGCCATTGTTCTCGATCTCGATCTGGGCAACCAGTTTGTGGCGGCTATTGCCGATGGTGAACTGCCGCTGGATGCGGGTTCGCAGGATGATCCGCCCCTCATCACCTGCGGCACGCACGGCGTTGCGCACAATGTTTAAAACGGCCTGGATCAGCTGATCGGCATCGCCCAGAAGCTCTGGGATGCTGGGGTCATAATCCACCGCGAGTTTTACCCGCCCGGCCGATTCTGCCTGCACCAGCGAGCGTACCCGATCCAATACCTGGTGGATGTTGACCTGTCGGTATTGCGGCAGTTTGTTGGGCCCCAGCATGCGATCGACCAGGGTTTGCAGCCGGTCGGCCTCGTTGATGATGACCTGGGTGTACTCCTTCAAGGCGGGATCGGGCAGTTCATGCTCCAGCAGCTGGGCCGCGCCGCGCAGCCCA
Organism: Sedimenticola sp.; assembly: GCA_026989135.1. Lineage (GTDB taxonomy): Bacteria > Pseudomonadota > Gammaproteobacteria > Chromatiales > Chromatiaceae > WFXD01. The sequence goes on from JALSJZ010000168.1 coordinate 7,150, forward strand.
CCCAATGGGTTTTTTATCTCATGCGCCAGGCTGCGAATCAGATCACGGGCGGCATGATGCTGGGAGATCAGCTGCTCTTCCCGGCTGATGCGCAGTTGGCGGTCAAGCTGTTGAAATTCAACCAGAATACCGGATTCATATTCCGCGCTGGAGAGCGGCATCACGGTGCAGTCCACGGTGATCTCGCGGCCATCCAGTGTGTAGAGCGTTATCTCGCGCTCGGTAAAGGGTGAGCCTATGGCTACCGCCTGTGTAAAGGCTGCGCTTAGATCACGCTCAGGGCAGTGTATGAACTCTCCCGCCAGTTGATTGGCCAGGTTCCGGGCGCTGGCCGCAAACATCACCTCCCCGGCCGGGTTGATGTACTGTAGGCGCAGGTGCTCATCAAACAGGAGAACCGAAATATTCAGGTTCTCCAGTATCCAGGGCGAGAGCGTTTTGTGCATCAGGCTATCTGCGTTCATAATCCATGCTTAAGCAAATATCGAACCAGGCCGAGACAATGGGTTCTGTGGGGGATGGCCCGCATGCGCGCACTATTGTGGTGCGCCCAATGAAGGGGGCGCATTATTACATGGCAGCAGCGGGGTTAACAGCGGTGCGGTTACTGGGGTTTGGGATGCAGGATAGAGGTCTGCCGCAGATGAAATGAGACCGTGCCGGTGCTGATCACCGTCTCGCCTTCTGCATCGACAATATCGGCCTTAAGGGTGTGGGTTCCCCGGGGAATATCCTTGAGTGAGAACTGGGTTGAGCTCAGCTTCTCCTTTAGCCTTTGGCCATCCAGCGTGACCACAATCTTGTCTTCACCCCGCAGCCCGGGTGCCAGGAAAAAGGAGACGTTGACGACCCCTTCTGTATTGCGAATGGTCTCATTCTGCTCAGGTTTTGCGATGGAAAATTTGCTGTAATCGGCGCTGCGGTCGCTCTCCTCCTCATCGCCATCACTGCCTCGGGATGGGTAGGGACGCCGCTGTGAAGGAGCCGGTGCAGAGTCAATGGTGGTGATGACCTCTGCCTCGCGGTTGGGCTTTTTTGCATCGTAGTGTGTCACCCCTTTTTCATCCACCCACTTGTAGAACTCACCGGCGGAAACCAGCAGGGGGAGGCAGCTCAAGAGTATGATCAGGAATCGGGACATATCTGGAGCATAGCTGAGCATATTGGAATCCTCAACCTCTCTTTTGCAGCCTAATCCCCGGATAAAAACGCGAGATGATGTGCAAGATATTGGTTTCACATCCAAAAAACACCCACTTAACCTATGGGTGAAGCTAAGATTTTTTGGATGTGCTGTGAAATCAATATCATACATTCTGTTGCAACGCCTTGGAATAAAACAACTATTCTACGTCGTTGCGCCTCGCCTAAAGTGCCTGCTTTTGGTACCGGTTTGTGATGCGTGCTCCTATCTATCCCCCGTCAGATCTGCATCGCACTATCTTAGTAAACAAGAGGGAACCCTGTGGGGTATGGGCTGGAATTTGTACCTCCCTGAAGAGGCTAGGAGCCTGTCCGAGAATAGGAACCACAGTGAGGAAAAGCTGGATTTGGCCAGATTCCTCCATTATTTTCGTTAAATATGCCCAATATTCGCCTCAAATAATGAAAAAACCTGACTCAAACCATC
>JALSJZ010000169.1 GCA_026989135.1 Sedimenticola sp.
TGTCAGGATAGTTGTCGCCTCTAATTTTCAGTTAGAGGAAGCTAGAAATGAGAAAAAATTTCACAACATCATTTAAAATACAGGCCGTAGAAAATGCCCTTAGCCGAAGTGAAGGGACGACGGTAGGTGACTTACCAGCAAATCAAATACCGTGACTTTTGAGCTGGCGCCGGTTGTCCCGTATTCCATACACTGGGTTATCCAGCAGCGATGCAACAGCAGGCTCTACATTTATGCAATATCAACAATCTCTAATTCAAAGTTGAGGTTTTTTCCAACCATTGGATGATTTGCATCTACCGTGATCGTCTCCTCATTTATCTCTTTTATGGATAACACACAGGAGTGCCCGTCCGGCCCCTGAGCCTGAAGCTCAAGGCCAACCTTCAGATCCATATCTTCTGGAAAATCTGCACGCGGCACCTCATGGATCAGCTCAGGATTATGCTCGCCATAGCCCTCTTCAGGTGGAATGCTTATGCTCTTTTTTTCTCCGACTGCCATCCCTTCCAGCCCTTTATCAAAGCCCGGGATGGTCTCTCCAGCACCAATCTTGACAATAAGTGGAGCCTGCCCCACCGATGAATCAAACGGGGTGCCGTCATCAAAGGTGCCAGTGTAATGAACTTTAACGGTATCGCCTCTCTTTGCCTGGGTCATGCTTTGCCTCTCAATTAAAAAGCCGGTTAGTGGAGCCTCATAATATCGGGCCCCCTGTTTCTAAAAGTGTGAATTATCTCAAAAAAACCATAGCAATTCAGCGCCTTTTATTCCTTTAGCCGCTGGCTCTTTTAGCTCTGAGGGGCAATACTTATGGTTAGGTAATTGAATTTATTAGCTAATGGATATATTTTCTGCACCAGCCTATCGGATCTCCCCCCTCGCCAAGCAGGCCTTTGGCGAGAAGCAGAAGTTCGCCCATGCCACTGAAACTGCCACAGAGTCCACTCGCCCAGAAAAAAAAAGCCACCCGAAAGAGGCTGAAAACCAGGCCAATATCCAGTATGAGCTGCAACAATTAAAGCACCGCGACCGCCAGGTACGCACCCATGAGGCAGCCCATATCACCGCAGGCGGTTCACTGATACGTGGTAGCGCCAATTTCAAATATCAGCAAGGTGCCGATGGCGTCCATTATGCGGTTGGGGGCGATGTCTCTATTGATGTTTCAAAAGAGAGTGACCCTTATGAAAATCTGCAAAAGGCCAGGGTCATTCAACGTGCTGCGCTTGCACCCGCCAACCCTTCTGCCACAGACCATGCCGTGGCGGCACAGGCCACGCAAATGGCCGCCATTGCCCGTATTGAGATTGCCCGTCTGAACCGGGAGCAGGGGGCGACGTCGGCACAGCCCGACACCTCGGCTGGTGCCGCCCAATATCAACGAATAGAAAGAGAGGGTGACTCCGAAGCCTATCGGCTGAACGAGTATGCTTAATCCTTCTTTTTAGTGCGCTTCCGTTCCCCAGGTTTTTTGCCTTTGGGCTTCTGCCCTCTTGGCGGCGCAGCTTTTTCGCCAGTGGATGAGATGCGCAGCTGCTGGCCGCAGACAATCACTTTTTTCAGATGCTTCTCAATCTCTTTGGGCATCCCTTCCGGCAGGTCTACCGTGCTGTGGGTATCATGAATACCGATATAGCCGATATGCTTCCCTTCAACCCCCGCCTCGTTGGCAATTGCCCCTACTATTTCACGCGGTGTAGCCCCATGCTGGCGGCCAACCTCTATCCGGTAACGGGTTAGAGGCAGGTCATCCCCGGCCTGTTCAGGCTTGCCCTGCCCCTTTTTTCCTCTGTGCCCTCTTGGCTCAGAATGGCTGTCCGGGCGTTTTTTGGCCGCCGGTGCTTTTATCTCTTTTACGATGAAGGGGCGTTCGCGCTGGCTAAGAAACGTGAGTGCTGCGGCGATATCCGTTGTGCTCATCTCCTGTTCATTCTCAATTCGGCTGACCAGCCGATAGTAAAAATCCAGATCCTGATTGACGGTGGTATCACGCAGCAGCTGCATAAACTGTTCAATACGGTGCTCACCCAGATCATCGGCCGATGGCAGTGACATGGGGGGGATTTTCTGGCGTATCGCGCGCTCGATGGATTTGAGCAGATGACGCTCACGGGGCGATACAAAGAGCAGCGCCTTGCCTTTGCGCCCTGCCCGCCCGGTACGACCAATGCGGTGGACATAGGCCTCTGGATCATAGGGGATGTCATAGTTGACCACATGGCTTACCCGCTCGACATCCAGCCCACGGGCTGCGACATCTGTTGCCACGACGATATCCAGTTTGCCGTTTTTCAGGCGACCTATCGTCCGCTCACGCATGGCCTGATTCATATCGCCATGCAGCGCCTCCGCAGAGAACCCATGCGCCTCCAGCTTTTCTGCCACTTCGACCGTTGCGGTTTTGGTACGCACAAAAACCAGCATGGCATCCAGTGTTTCCACCTCCAGTACCCGCGTCAATGCATCCATTTTATGGAAGGGGGTGACCACGCAGTGGAGCTGCTCGATGGTGGTGACGGTCTCTGTTTTACAGGCGACCTTGATCTCAATCGGGTCGTTCAGATATTTCCGGGCAACATTGCGGATGGCCTTTGGCATGGTCGCAGAGAAGAGCGCCACCCGTCGATCCGCTGGCGCCTGCTCAAAGATCCACTCGATATCATCGATGAACCCCATGTTCAGCATCTCATCCGCTTCGTCCAGCACCAGGGTTTTAAGCCCTTTCAGCGAAAGGGTGCCGCGCCGCAGATGATCCATAACCCGACCGGGGGTTCCCACAATCACATGGGCGCCGCGTTTGAGCTGTCGCAGCTGGGTGGAGATGGCCGCGCCGCCATATAGTGGCAAAACATGGAACCCTTTCATGCCATGCGCATAGCTCTGAAAGGCCTCTGCAACCTGAAGCGCCAGCTCTCGGGTAGGTGCCAGCACAAGTGCTTGTGGGTCGCGCTGCTTCAGATCGATATCACTCATCACCGGCAGTGCAAATGCAGCGGTTTTACCCGTGCCTGTTTGCGCCTGACCCAGAAGATCCCTCCCCTCCATAAGATGGGGAATACACTGCTCCTGAATGGGGGTTGGCGTCTCATAGCCAAGGCCTGTAACCGCTTTTAGAACAGTGGCAGGAAATCCAAATCGGTCAAAGCCGATGGATGCAGGGGCGGAATCCATGGGGGCACCTCAAGTCAGGGGGAACAAAAATAGCAGCCATATTGGTAAATATGACCTAAAAGGGAGTGCATCATAACAGATTAACCGTTGAAACCGTAGCAGTTGGCTCATTAAAGCCCTAACCTCTGCGCAGGTTTTTGATGGTAAAATGTCCCGCTATGCAACGTGCCCACCAGATCCTGAAAACCACCTTCGGCTATAGCGAGTTCCGGCATAACCAGGCGGATATCATCCAGTCACTGCTGGAAGGGAAGGATGCCTTCACACTAATGCCCACGGGTGGTGGCAAATCCCTCTGCTACCAGATCCCGGCGCTGCTGCGCGATGGGGTGGGGGTAGTGATCTCACCGCTGATCGCCCTGATGCAGGATCAGGTAAACGCGCTCAGGCAGCTGGGCATTCGAGCAGACTTCCTCAACTCCACCCTGGATCAGCCCCACCAACGACAGATAGAGCAGCGCCTGCTGGATGGAGAGCTGGATCTCATCTATATCGCCCCTGAGCGGCTGATGACAGAGCGCATGCTCAGCCTGCTGGATCGCATCCAGATCGCGCTGTTTGCGATTGATGAGGCGCACTGCGTCTCTCAGTGGGGGCACGATTTCCGCAAGGAGTACCAGCAGCTCTCCATCCTGCATGAACGCTACCCCGATGTGCCGCGAATCGCCCTGACAGCAACCGCAGACCAGCGCACCCGCAGTGAGATCATCAGCCAGCTGAATCTGCAACAGGCCACTGTATTTCTCAACAGCTTTGATCGCCCCAACATTCACTATGCGGTCAGCGAGGGGCAGAATGCCAAAGAGCAGCTGTGGCGATTCATTCAGCGTGAACATCCGCAGGATGCCGGCATCATCTACTGTCTGTCACGCAAAAAGACCGAGAGCACCGCCCAATGGCTTGCCACCAAGGGGCGGGTGGCGCTGCCCTATCATGCCGGGCTGCCCAGCGGGATGCGGCAGCAGCACCAGGAGCGTTTCCTGCGTGAAGAGGGGGTGATCATTGTCGCCACCATCGCCTTTGGCATGGGGATCGACAAACCGGATGTACGCTTCGTGGCGCATCTCAACCTGCCCAAGAGTATCGAGGCCTACTATCAGGAGACCGGCCGTGCCGGACGGGATGGGGAGCCTGCCAATGCCTGGATGGCCTATGGGTTGCAGGATGTCATCACACTGCGCCAGATGATGCAGGAGGGGAGTGCTGAGGAGCAGTTCAAACGCATCTCACTGCAGAAGCTGGAGGCGATGCTGGGGCTGTGTGAGCTCATCAGCTGCCGTCGCCAGGCGCTGCTGGCCTACTTTGACGAGACACTGGCAGCACCTTGCGGCAACTGCGACAACTGCACCAGCCCACCACAAACCTGGGATGGCACTGTCGCGGCACAAAAGGCACTCTCAGCCGTATACCGCACCCAGCAGCGTTTTGGGGTCAACTACATCATTGACGTACTGGTTGGCAAGGATGATGAACGCATCCGCAAGAACCGGCATGACCAGATCAAAACTTACGGCATCGGGGATGAGCATACAGGGGTGGAGTGGCGCAGCATCTTTCGTCAACTGATTGCCCAGGGCTATCTCAGCGTGGATGTCGATGGCTATGGCGCACTCAAACTCACTGAAAAATGCCGCCCCCTGTTACGCAGTGAACAGCAGCTGGAGCTGCGCAAGATCACCAAACCGGAAAAGATCAAAAAGGAGAAGGGTGCACGCAAGCAGCAGGATCTGCGCACCATTGACGAGCCGCTGTTTGAGGCGCTACGCACCCTGCGCCTCAGCCTGGCTCAGGAACAGGGTGTGCCGCCCTACGTTATCTTTCACGACACCACCCTGACCGAGATGGCTCGAACCCGCCCGGCCACGGCGGATGCGATGCGTTATATATCCGGCGTGGGTGAGCAGAAGCTCAAACATTACGGGGCGCAGTTTCTGCAAGAGATTGCCAAACACCCCCTGCCGGAACTGCTCGACAACAACCTGAGCGACACCATCAATGAGACCCTGGCGCTGCATCAGCAGGGCAAAGACGCCGAGACCATTGCCCAGGAGCGGGGGCTTAAACCCGGCACCATCCATGTCCACCTGACCGAGGCGGTAGCGGCTGGCTGCCTGAGCGCCCGTGATGCCCTGTCACTGGATGATGCCCAATATACCGAGATTGTAAACGCCATCGAACTGCTGGGCAGTGAAGAGGATGGCTTCCTGAAAAACCTCTATGAGGCGCTGGATGAGCGATACGATTACGGGATACTGAGATGCGTGCTGGCGGGGTGCTAATCTCTCAGCCTGTAGTTACCGCCCTGCCTGTAGATAGAGCGGCTCAAGTTTCTCTGAGCGGGGCTTTTGCGCATGCCGCTCCGTGCGATAGTTTTTAACGGCACACCAGAGTGCATCACCATCCCAATTGCCACGCTTCCTGCCATAAAGCGATTGATTGAGAGCAAGCATATTGGCCGCTGTTGCCGCATCAAAATGAGCCGCCAACTCAACGAGACCTTTGGGGGGAGCCTCTGGCCATACTGTTTTACCCCAGGCCAACAAGCCTCTGCTTACCGCAGAGGCATCATCGGCCTGACAGGCCTCTCTCAGTTCCGCCAGGATCTTATTGCGGCGCTTGGTTTTGGGTGGGTCGCCCTTTTCCGGGACAGCCTTTTTTGGCTGCCGATAGTAGCCAAACCACCACCAGGCCGTAGCGGTAGCCAGCCAGCCCAGCGCAAAAAAGAGCGCCAGCCAGGGGGAGATGCCGCTGTTGGGCGCTGCTTGAGGCTGTGGCTCGGGTGATGCGTTGGCATCTTGAGCCGCTGGGCTGTTGGCAACCGAGGCCGGTGGCTCGACAGGGGCAGGTCTGCCTGCCGCCGGGAGCACCTGAATACGCTCCTCCGCAATCCGAGCCAGCTCCTGCCGGTTGGTTTGCACATTCCACCAGCTGACCGTTATCGCAGGCAAAACATACTCCCCGGGCCGGGTTGGCACCAGGGCGATCTTCTCCTGGCGAATGGCTGTAACGCCATTTTCATCCTTATGATCCTGCAACATGGGTTGATCCGGGTACTGCTTGAACCCAGGGGGAATCTCTGTATGGATCTCCGGAAGCTGCGCAGCGGTAACGCCATCCGCCACGATAGCCAGCGTACGCGTGACCGGCTCCCCCACGCGGAACTCCGGATTGGCCTTGGGCCAGGATGCGGAGAGCTGTAGGTTGGTTAGCGGCAACCAGGGTTGCGTTGCGCTTTTCGGGATCGGTTTGATCTCAATGCTGAGCGCTTTGGAGCGGATACGCTTTATCGCCCCGGCCTGCCCAAACATATCAAACCGGTGGCGACCTTGCTGCATAACCCTGGTCTGGAACATGATGGGATCCAACGTCAAGGTGCCGGTGGCCTGCGGAAAAGCCAGGTAATCAATCTGCGAGACCAGATAGCGCCTGCCGTTACGTTGCATCTCGAAGTTCTGCTCATCACCGAGCTGTTCGACAATGATGTCGGGGTCATTGAACTGGGGTGCAGAGAGGCTGGCATCCACAATATTGACTGCGCGGTAGATGCGCACACGAAAGATCAGCTGCTGCTGCACATAGGCGGTTTCAGGCTCGACCGAGACCTCCATGAACATATCCTCACCGCTGCTGGCCGAGTCTGGCTGGGCGGCCTCCCGCACCAGGATAGAGAGGGGCGGGCTGCGATCACTGCCAAAGGATATCGCCGGCAGGGTCAACTGCCCGGCACGCTTTGGCATCACTCTGAGCGCCCAGCGAGTGGTTCGGCTGTAGTCGCCATTGATCATTCTGATGCTCTGGCTTTGACTGCGGGAGAGGATCTCCAGATCATGTTCCAGCGGGGAGAAATCGGGCTCGCCATCCGCTACGCCATCGGCCTCAAATATCAGCTCGAAGGTCTCGTCAATGGAGACGGGGTTGCGTGACACCTCTGCCGTGATGGTCGCGCCAAATACACTGGCCACCTGCAGCAGCAGAACCAGCGCGAAAAACAGACGCGGGGTGAGATCTCTTTTTACCATTGTTGTGCCTCTTGCACGGGTTGCGGTTGGCGTTGGTATTGATACAGGAATTTGCGCCTCAAAAGCCCGCCAGGGTCATCAGGGATGCGACGCAACCACTGCTCTGTCGCCTGCGCCATGCTCTTCTCCTCCTCCGTCATCTCTTCCGGTTCGGTCATCTCTGACTCGCTCTGCTCCTGCTCATCCCCTTTGTCAGGCTGCTCCTGCGCTGTGGGTGGCTCATCCTGCTGCTCGCCCTCATCGCCTTGCTGGGGTTCGCTCTGTTGTGGCTCCTGCTGCTCATTATCAGATGGCTCCCCCTGTTGTGGCTCTTGCTGCTCACCGGATTGGCTCTCGGATTGATCCTGCTGCTGTTGCTCTGACGACTGCTGATCCTCATCCGAATCTTGCTGCTGCTGCTCCTGATCCTGTTGCTGCTGTTGCTCCAGCTGCTTTTCGACCAGCTCCCGGTTGTAGGCGATATCCTCATCCGCCGGGTTCAGCTCCAGCGCCTGATCATAGGCCTGGAGCGCCTCTGGCAGTTTTCCAAGCTGTGCCAGCGCATTGCCTTTGTTATAGAGCGCATCAGGGCTGTTGATACCATCGAGCGCCTCGATGGCCTGCTCATACTCACCCGCCCGGTAGTGAGCCGCCGCCTTCCACTCCCTGTTTTCAAACTGCCGGGCAGCGGCACTGGCATCGCCCTGTTGAAGGGTTCGGGATGCCTGCTGATCCGGCCGTGCCCAAAGCTCCTGCCACTCAACTGCCATCGCATCCTGGGAATGGGGCAGCAGTATAAAAAGCACCAACAGCAGGTAGCCACGGCGAAAGGCCAGCGCCGCCAGCGGCAGGATCAGCAATAGCAGCCAGGGGCCCTCCTCCTGCCACTGATCTGTGGTCAGCGCCGCCTCTTTTTCGGCAGCATGACTTTGCTGGTTCTGCAAGGGTGCCAACAGATATCGAATATCATCATCATTGATGGAGAGCCTGTGGTAACGGCCGCCACCGGCCTGGGCCAGCTTGCTCAATGTCGAGCCATCCAGACGCGGCAGCACAATCTCTCCTGCGGTATTCTTGAGAAAACCACCCTCAGGCAGGGGGATGGGCGCCCCTTCAGGGGTGCCGATCCCCAGCAGGCTGATACGGTACGCCCGGTTGTCCATTGCCGCCAAAACCTCTTTCACTGAGAGCGGTTCGATGCCATCTGTGATCAGCAGAATATCCCCCTGACTCTGACCCGCCTGTTGTAATAACTCAGCCGCCTTTTTTACCGCAAGATCAGGGCGGGTGCCCTGTGAAGGCATCAGCGCCGTCTCCAGACTGTTGAGCTGCGCAGCAATGGTGGCGGTGTCATCGGTGAGCGGTGTAATCAGAAACGGGGTGGCGGCATAGACGATCAACGCCGTCTGTCCTTCACGTCGCTGTTTTAGAATATCACTGATCTTGTAGCGGGCGCGTGCCAGACGGCTCGGTTTAATATCAGTGGCATCCATCGAACGGGAGAGATCCAGCGCCAGCACCAGGGCGGACTGCTCCCGAAACAGCG
>JALSJZ010000170.1 GCA_026989135.1 Sedimenticola sp.
CCTTGGCGGCCTCTACCGTTTCGGCCACGGCTGCATGATCCGCCACCCGCATATAGAGCAGCTGGTAGCAGCCCGCCAGGATCAGGGCGCGGATATCACCATCCCTGGCTTTGAGCGGACGCTCCAGCAACAGTTGCAGCAAAGCATCCAGGCGCGGATACCAGCGCATTACCCCGTAGCAGAGCTCCTGGATCAGTGGCCGCTGTTCGGGGCTGGCCTGCTCCAGATCCCGCCTCAGAATATCTGACAGCGAACGCCCCCCCACAACCTGATGAATCATGCGGGCGGCAACAGCGCGTGGGTTGCTGTTGAGGTGCGCTGCCGGGCCTTTGCCCCGCCTTTTTCCTCTCCGTTCAGCCAAGAGTTACCCCCTCAATGGCATGGGCATTGAGGAAATCAGCTGCACTCATGGCACGTTTGCCCGGCAGTTGCAGGGTTTTGATACGCAGCAGACCCTCCCCCGTCGCCACATCAATGCCATCACGTGAGGTGGCAACCACCTGCCCCGGCGCTGCATCGGCAGCATCCGCCAGTGGCGTGGCTTGCCAGATACGCACAATACTTCCATCCAGGGTGGTCTGCGCCACGGGCCAGGGGTTAAAGGCGCGAATCTGGCGATCCAGCAATGTAGCCGGTTGGCTCCAGTCCAGGCGCGCCTCGCTTTTCATCAGCTTTTTGGCATAGGTGGCCAGGCTTTCGTCCTGAGTCTGCGGCCGCAGGGTGCCGTCAACGATGCCAGGCAGTGCATCCCGCAGTGCCTCGGCACCCAGGAGCGCAAGCCGGTCGTGCAGATCCGAGGTGGTATCTGCCGGCTCTATCGGGCAGCTGCGGGGCAGCAGCATGCCGCCGGTATCCAGCCCTTCGTCCATCTGCATAATGGTGACGCCACTCTCGGTATCACCGGCCAGGATGGCGCGCTGGATCGGTGCTGCACCGCGCCAGCGCGGCAGCAGTGAGGCATGGATATTGACACAACCCAGGCGGGGCGCTTCAAGCACCGCCTTTGGCAGCAGCAGGCCGTAGGCCACGACCACCATCAGATCGGCCTGTAGCGCGGCCAGCTCGGCCTGTTCCGCCTCACCCTTGAGGCTTTTCGGCTGATAGACCGGGATGCTGTGCTCCAGTGCCAGTGATTTGATCGGGCTGGCTGCAAGTTTGCGCCCACGCCCGGCAGGGCGGTCAGGCTGTGTATAGACCGCTATCACCTGATGCTCTGAATCGAGCAGCATGGCCAGTGAGGCAACAGAGAATTCCGGTGTACCCGCGAATATGACTTTCATGATGTAAACCTAAAGATTGAGAACCGGGTCTCGGTAATGGCGGCGATTAACCGGAATAATAAAACCTAAATCCTGCAAGTGATCGTGCTTGCAGAGTGTAAGATATTGATTCGTAGAGTGAATGACAACTTTGAGTGTCATCCTTATTGTGATGGCCGAAAAGTTTCATATCACTATACGGATCAATAGTTTGCGCTATGTGAGTGCGAGCACTTGAAAGAGAGCAACTCAATTATCGGCCTGACGCGCCTCTTTCTCCAGCTTTTTGCGGATGCGGGTGCTTTTCAGACGGGAGAGACGATCAATGAACAACTTGCCATCCAGGTGGTCGATCTCATGCTGAACACAGACCGCGGGCAACCCCTCCAGCTCCAGCTCGATGGGGTTGCCATCCCGATCCAGCGCCTTGACCCGGATATGCGTTGCACGCTTGACCGGCTCATAGATCCCCGGCACAGAGAGGCAGCCCTCCTCCTCCTTCGCCTCCCCCTCTTTGGAGAGGATTTCAGGGTTGATCAGGCACAAAGGATCGTCATGATTTTCAGAAAGATCCAGCACAAGGAGGCGTTTCGTGGAGTTCACCTGGGTTGCCGCAAGACCAATGCCCGAAGCCTTGTACATCGTCTCAAACATATCATCGACCAGTTGCCGGGTCTCTGCATCTATCGTATCAACAGGTTTTGCCCGGTTGCGCAACCGGCTATCGGGGTAACGTAATATTTCCAAGAGCGCCATAGTGATTCATCTGGATATTTATAGTACAAACACAAGATTATACGCTAACATCATGATCATACAGGATTCTGCTTAACTATTTTGACTTTGAAAGCCCGGGTTATGTGGGCTACACTCAACCCGATTGACAGACACAAAGAGACCATCATGCCTCACTCAAGCCTCAAGCTAACAGGACTGCTGCTGAGCCTACTGTTGTCCTGTGCAACATTTGCCACTGAGCCGGTAGCCCTTAATCCCACTCACCCCGATCGCTATACCGTCGTTAAAGGCGACACCTTGTGGGATATTGCCGGAACCTTCCTGCGCAATCCCTGGCAGTGGCCAGAGGTGTGGCATGTTAACCCGCAGATCGAAAATCCGCACCTGATCTATCCGGGCGACATCATCACTCTCACCTATCTCAATGGAAAACCACGCCTCTCCATCCAGCGTGGCAATGCACTGGGCAGCACAGTCAAACTCTCGCCACAGATCCGCTCAACCCCACTGGATACGGCCATACCCATTATCCCTATGGGCGATATCCTGCCCTTTCTATCACGACCCTATGTGATGGACAAAGAGGATCTGGATGCGGCACCCTACATCGTGAGCTTCAGGGAGGAGCGCATTGCAGGCACCACGCACGACAAGATCTACGTACGTTCAATAGAGAGTGAAGAGCATAGCCGGTACGATATCGTGCGCCCCGGAAAGCCCTATAAGGATGCAGATACCGGCGAAATCCTGGGTTACGAGGCCATGTACATCGGCACCGCAGAGCTGGAGCGCACCGGCGACCCGGCCTCACTGACACTCCTGAACTCCAAGGTAGAGGCTATTGCGGGTCACCGCCTGCTGCCGGTCGTTTACGATAAGAGACAGAAGGATTTTCACCCCAAATCACCTGACATCCCTATCAAGACGACGATCATTGCCGTCTTCAATGGCGTAAGTCAGATTGGCCAGCACAATATTGTGGTACTGGATCGCGGCGCCGATGATGGACTCGCTCCAGGCCATGTCCTGACCGTAGACAAGCGCGGGGCAACCATCTTTGATCGCATCTCACCAGACCCGCATGACAAGGTGACGCTGCCTGACGAAAGAGCCGGTGTGCTTATGGTCTTCCGCACCTTCCCGCGTGTCAGTTTTGGCATCATCATGTCTGCCACTACCGTGATCCATGTGCTTGATCGCGCCCACACCCCCTGACAGCCGTCAGGGTCACTGACCAGCATGCCACCCGCTGCAGGCCGTTGCTCCCGGAGCGACACAAAAGCCTGTTGGCTGGCGCTTCTGCGTACGCCGGGGCTGGGCAGCCGGGGCATTGGGCAGCTGCTGGAACAGGTTTCAGAGATCAGCACACTCTTTGAGGCCAGGCCCCAGATACTCGAAAATCTGACCCTGAAACCCAAGGTTCGGGAGCAGCTGCGCCGCCCAGACTGGTCACTTGTTGAGCAGGATCTCGCCTGGCTCGAGCAGCCGGACAACCACCTGATCACCCTGCAAGACCCCGAGTACCCAACCCTGCTGCGTGAAACGGCAGACCCGCCTGCCGCCCTCTTTGTGCATGGCGACCCTGCGCTATTGGCCTCGCCACAGATTGCCATGGTTGGCAGCCGCAACCCTTCGGTCTCAGGCAAAAGCACCGCCAAAGAGTTTGCCCGCTATCTGGCCGGCGCTGGCATCACCATCACCAGCGGGCTTGCCATCGGCATTGATGGCGCAAGCCACCGGGGCGCACTTGCAGCGCATGGCGCAACCATCGCTGTTACGGGCACGGGGCTGGATCGCGTCTACCCGGCAAGCCACCACAGGCTGGCCAAACAGATTGCCGAGCAGGGCGGTGCATTGATCACAGAGTTCCCCCCCGGCACCCCGGCACGCGCAGGGCACTTCCCGCGCCGCAACCGCATCATCAGCGGCCTGAGCCTGGGTGTACTGGTGGTCGAGGCCGCACTGCGCAGCGGCTCTTTGATCACCGCCCGCCAGGCTACCGAGCAGGGTAGGGAGGTCTTTGCCATCCCCGGCTCCATCCACAACCCGCTTGCCCGTGGCTGCCACGCCCTCATTCGTCAGGGGGCCAAACTGGTTGAGACCGCACAGGATATTGTCGAAGAGCTGAGGCCGCTCTTGCACACCCTGATCCCCAACGAAGAACCCGGCACCCAAATCTCCGACCCTGAAAACCGCTTTGAGATGGACGCCGAATACTGCCAATTGCTTGAAACCATTGGATATGATCCGCTGCCAATTGATGAAATAATTGCCCAAAGTGGATTGACCGCAGAGGCAGTTTCCTCCATGCTGCTGTTGCTTGAGCTGGAAGGATATGTATCATCGGCACCGGGCGGCTGTTTTTCTCGCAGCGGCAAAGCCTGAAACTACTCCAATGCGCCGTACAGAACGGCTCATTCCAAGGAAACATAATGAACGAAAATGTCGTAGACATACTTATCTACCTGTTTGAAAACTTCATGGATGCCGAACTCTCTGACCAGCCTGATCAGAACGAACTACAGGAAGAGCTGGCACAGGCCGGCTTTACCCTGCCCATGATTAAAAAGGCGTTTCACTGGCTGGATGAGCTGGCCTGGCGCCAAAGCACCTGTCAGCAGACCACCCACACCCGCCAGGCCATCCGCATCTATACCGCGCAGGAGTCGATCAGACTGGATACCGAATGCCGTGGCATGCTGCTGTTTTTAGAGCAGCATGAGATTCTGGATCAGGTCGGCAGAGAGTTGGTTATCGACCGTGCCCTGGCCCTGGAGACGGCACACATCTCAGCGGAGGATCTGCGCTGGATCGTCCTGCTGGTGCTGATGAACCAGCCAGGTCGCGAGTCCGCCTTTGCCCACATGGAAGAGATCATCTATAACGATACGCCACGGCATCTCCACTAAACACACCCTTTAGCACACCGCTTAACCATCCATCTCAAACTCGCAGGTTTGCAATCACACCTATGAATCTGGTAATCGTCGAATCACCGGCCAAATCTAAAACAATCAAAAAATATCTGGGCAAAGACTTTGAGGTGCTGGCCTCATACGGCCATGTGCGCGATCTTGTCCCCAAAGAGGGGGCGGTCGATACCGCCAATGACTTTGAGATGAAGTACCAGGTCATTGAAAAAAATGACCGCCACGTCCAGGCCATTACCAAAGCCCTGGCCAAAGCCGACACCCTCTATCTTGCAACAGATCCGGATCGCGAAGGTGAAGCGATCTCCTGGCACCTGTATGAGCTGTTGAAAAAACGCAACAAGCTAAAAAACAAGGCCGTCTATCGCGTGGTGTTCAACGAGATCACCAAACGCGCCGTGCAGGATGCAGTCGCCAATCCACGCGAACTCTCCATGGATCTGGTCAACGCCCAGCAGGCACGCCGCGCGCTGGACTACCTGGTTGGCTTCAATCTGTCACCACTGCTGTGGAAGAAGATACGCCGCGGCCTCTCAGCCGGACGGGTACAGAGCCCCGCACTGCGGCTGATTGTTGAGCGCGAACTGGAGATCGAGGCCTTCAACTCCCGGGAGTACTGGAGCATTGAGGCCGACACCCTCAAGAAAAAGCAGCCGTTCAGCGCCAAACTGACCCACTACCAGGGTGAAAAGCTGAGCCAGTTCAGCATTACAGATGAACAGACTGCATCCCAGGCTGAAAAAAATCTGCTCTCGGCAGCCAATGGTCAACTGACGGTAGAGAAGGTCGAAAAGAAGCAGCGCAGACGCAACCCGGCGGCGCCTTTCATCACCTCGACCCTGCAACAGGAGGCAGCCCGTAAACTGGGTTTTACCACCCAGCGCACCATGCGCACCGCCCAGCAGCTCTATGAAGGGATCGACATTGGCGGCGACACCACCGGCCTCATCACCTACATGCGTACCGACTCAGTACACCTGGCGCAAGAGGCGCTGGATGAGATCCGGGGATACATCACCGAATGCTACGGCAGCAAACAGCTGCCGGCCCAGCCCAGGACATTCAAGACCAAGGCGAAAAATGCCCAAGAGGCTCACGAGGCGATCCGCCCAACATCAGCCCAACGCGCCCCCAAGGAGCTGAAAGAGAGCCTGAACAGAGATCAGTTCCGGCTCTACGAACTGATCTGGAAGCGCACCATCGCCAGCCAGATGGTTCACGCCACCCTGCATACGGTGGCCGCCGACCTTGGCTGCGGCGAGGGCAACACCTTCCGCGCCACCGGCTCCACCATTGCCAACCCGGGCTTCATGGCGCTCTATCTCGAAGGGATCGATGATGCCAAGGCCGGTGATGGCGACGAAAAGATGTTGCCACCCCTTGAGCAGGGCGAAACCATCCAGCTTAAGGCAATTCGCACCAACCAGCACTTCACCGAGCCGCCACCGCGCTTCAGCGAGGCCAGCCTGGTTAAGGCACTGGAGGAGCACGGCATTGGCCGCCCATCCACCTATGCCTCCATCATCTCCACCCTGCAGGATCGCGGATACACCGAGCTGGATAAAAAGCGTTTTATACCCACCGATGTGGGGCGCGTGGTCAATAAATTTCTGACCGAATATTTCACACAATATGTTGATTACAACTTTACCGCCAAGCTCGAAGATGAGCTGGATGCCGTCTCCCGCGGGGAAAAGGAGTGGATACCTCTGCTGGAGCAGTTCTGGAGCCCCTTCAAAGAGCGCATAGATCACACCGAGAAGAATGTAAAACGCAGCGATGTCACCCACGAGGCGATGGATGAAAAGTGCCCCAAGTGCAGCGAGCCACTCTCAATCCGGCTCGGACGCCACGGACGTTTTATCGGCTGCAACAACTACCCGGAGTGCGACTACACCCGCGACCTCAATGCCGATGCCAGTGAGAAGGAAGAGCCCGAGGTCATCGAAGGCCGCAAATGTCCAAAATGCGAATCCGACCTCATCATTCGGCGCGGCCGCTATGGCAAGTTTATCGGCTGCTCAAACTACCCTGACTGCCGCTTTATCGAGCCGCTCGAAAAGCCTGAAGATACCGGCGTAACCTGCCCTAAATGCAACAAGGGGTCGCTGTTGAAGCGCAAATCCCGTCGCGGCAAGATCTTCTTCTCCTGCTCTGGCTACCCTAAATGTGACTACGCCACCTGGAATGAACCGGTTGAAGAGCCATGCCCGCGCTGCGGCTGGCCCATCCTGACTATTAAAACCACTAAGCGACGCGGCACGGAGAAGGTCTGCCCACAGAAAGAGTGCCGCTTCTCAGAACCCGTTGAAGAGCAGGAATAGCATCTGTAATCTATTTGACCCTATCCTTTTAACCTTTAAACTTACAGTAAACCCCTATGAACAAGCCATTTGTAGCCGTATTAATGGGATCCGATTCGGATCTGCCTATCCTCCAATCCACACTGGACGTACTTAAGAAACTCGATGTCCACTGCGAGGTAAAGATCACCTCAGCACACCGCACCCCGGCTGCCACACACAGCTATGTAAAAGATGCCGACCAGCGTGGCTGTGCCATATTTATTGCTGCGGCAGGCCTGGCCGCACACCTGGCAGGCACCGTTGCCGGACTGACCCTGAAGCCGGTTATTGGCATCCCGATGGATGCCGGTCCGCTGCAAGGCATGGACTCGCTGCTCTCCACCGTGCAGATGCCTGGCGGTATCCCCGTAGCCTGTGTGGCCGTGGGTAAAGCCGGAGCCAAGAATGCAGCCTACCTGGCCGCACAGATATTGGCCCTCTCCGACCCTGAGCTGGCGGTTCGAATCAGCGAGGAGCGCCAGGCCAATGCCAATGCCGTAATCGCCAAAGATGCCAAACTGCAGGCAGAACTGGCAGGTTAACAAAGCCCGCTGTTATTGAGCAGCCGCCGTGGCAACCCACCCCTGGCATCTGCGGCAGGCTGCCCGACACTTCTGGCTTGGCGGCCTGATCGCCTACCCCACAGAGGCGGTCTATGGGCTGGGCTGCAACCCATTGGATTGGGACGCAGTTCAGCGCCTGCTACAGCTCAAGCAGCGCCCTGTAGAGAAGGGTCTGATCCTGATCGCATCCGATTTTGATCAGCTCCGACCCTTTGTTATTGAACCGTCTGCCGAAGTCATGGCTCCCCTGTTCGCCTCATGGCCAGGGCCCGCCACATGGCTCCTGCCTGCCGCCCCAGAAACCCCCAAATGGCTGACTGGCAGGCACAACTCTATTGCCGTCCGGGTCACCGCCCACCCCCTGGCTGCCAAACTGTGCCGCACCTGCCGATCAGCGATTGTCTCAACCAGCGCCAATATCAGTGGCCAACCGCCCGTAAAGAGCACCCTGGCGCTCCATAGCCAGCTCAAGGGGCAACTCGATTTTATTCTCCACGGCAAGCTGGGGACGCTAAAGCAACCCACCCCTATTCAGGATGCCATGAGCGGCAGACTCATACGCGCTTAATCACGTTTAGGCTAGGAGACTGTCCGAGAATAGGAATCATGGTGAGGGGAAGATGGTTTGAGTCAGGTTTTTTCATTATTTGAGGCGAATATTGGGCATATTTAACGAAAATAATGGAGGAATCTGGCCAAATCCAGCTTTTTCTCACTGTGGTTCCTATTCTCGGACAGCCTCCTAGGGGCAAAAAAAACCCGTCCAGGGAGAGCGGACGGGCAAAAAAAGCGCCTAGTTAGCGCCGGAGGAGATGGTTTTGCGCTCTCTCAACAAGAGTTCAGAAAGCTGGAATTCACTACAAAAG
>JALSJZ010000171.1 GCA_026989135.1 Sedimenticola sp.
CATTGTCTTTTTTGACACCCTGCTGGAGAGCCTCTCCGCAGATGAGATGGAGGCGGTGCTGGCACACGAACTGGGGCATTTCAAACGCAAGCATGTCCTGAAACGGATGCTGACCATGTCGCTCACCTCACTGATTGGGCTGGCACTGCTCGGATGGCTATCTCAGCAAGATTGGTTTTATAGCGCCCTGGGCATGCAACAGGCCTCTGATGCCGCTGCCCTGCTCCTCTTTTTGATGGTCATCCCCGTCTTCACCCAGTTCCTCCAGCCGCTCTCCAGCTGGCTGATGCGCAGACAGGAGTTCGAGGCTGATGACTATGCCATTGAGCAGACCAGCCCGGAGGCGATGATTCAGGCGCTGGTCAAGCTCTACCGGGAGAATGCCAACACCCTCACTCCCGACCCACTCTATTCGGCATATCACGACAGCCACCCCCCGGCACCCATTCGGGTCAGCCACATTGCCGCTTCCACCTGATGAAGAAAAGACGGCTCACCCATCGTCAGCAGGAGCGCATCCAGAGCATTCAAGAGAAGCGCCGCCAACGTCTGACTGAAAAAGCCGAACAGAAGCTGGAACAGGCAGAAGGGGAGCCACAAAAAGGGGTTGTGATTACCCGCCACGGCCAAAACCTGGTGGTTGCCGATGAGGCGGGCAGGCTCCATCACTGCCTGTGGCGGAGAAATGTTGGCCATATTGTCTGCGGTGACAATGTGGTTTGGCAGCCCACTGATGAGAAAAACGGGGTGGTCACAGCACTGCTTGAACGCCAGTCGGTACTGGCCCGGCCTGACTACAGCGGCCGGGAGAAGCCGCTCGCTGCCAACATCACCCAGCTGGTGGTGGTGCTGGCACCTCTGCCTGAACCCAGTGAATACCTGCTGGATCAGTACCTGGTCACCGCTGAAACGATTGGGGTTGAAGCAGTGGTTGCCTTCAACAAAATTGACCTGCTGGATCAAACGGCCGTGCAGAAACTAACCCGGCGTTTCAAGTGCTATGAAAAAATTGGCTACCCGCTGATCCAGATCAGCGCCAGGTTTGAGCATGGGCTTGACCCACTGATCCAGCATCTTGAGGGGGCGACCAGCATCCTGGTGGGACAATCCGGGGTGGGGAAATCATCCCTGATCAACGCACTGCTTCCTGATCAGGATATCCAGGTTGGGCGACTCTCCCAGGCAACTGGGCTTGGGCGACATACCACATCTGCAACAACCCGCTACTCGCTGCCTGGGGGAGGATGCCTGATTGATTCACCGGGTGTACGCAGCTTCCGGCTGGTTGAATTGAGCCGATCACAGCTGGAAAGGGGTTTTAGAGAATTTGCCCCTTTTCTTGGCCACTGCCGATTTAGCGATTGCCAGCATCTGGAAGAGCCGGAGTGTGCCCTGCGGCACGCTGTTGAAACAGGAGAGATAGACCGGCGCCGACTGGAAAATTTCCTACACCTGGCTCAGCAGCAGGAGAGGCGCTAATCAATCGCGCCCATTAATCACATACAGGCCCTGTTCTTCCCTTCCCGCTTCGCCTGATAAAGCCGATCATCCGCATATTTGATCAGCTCCATCACGGTGGTGCCGTTTTCTGGATAGCTGGCTACCCCGGCACTGACTGTAATGCGGCGGTTGGGGAACTCATACTCCGCCACGGTGGCAATCAATCTTTCCACAAAGGGTCTCACTTCATCCACGCCAAGCTCCGGCACCAGTATTGAAAACTCTTCACCGCCAAAACGACTCACCGTGTCAGAGACCCTGGCTACCTTCATTAAAAGCCTTGATACCGCCTTTAAAACCCGGTTTCCCTCCAGGTGCCCAAATTCATCATTATAGGATTTGAAATTATCAATATCTATCATAATCAATGAGTAACAGCTGCTGTGCCGTTTTGCCCGTTGATCCTCTTTATCAATCTGTTCCATCAGGCTGCGGTGGTTCAGCAGCCCGGTCAGGCCATCATGCTGGCTCTGGTGCCACAACTTTTCGATAGACTTGACCCGCGACACGGTCAATGCGGCATAGATGGTCAGTAGTGAGAAGAGTGAAATATCCTCTGTTCTAATCTCTTTTCTTTTGAAATCATTGAGATAGAGGATGCCCACCACACTGCGCTGAATAATCAATGGCGCAGCCAGTACCGACTTAACCCCTTCCGCAATCAACAGGGGGTTTGGGTCAGGCAGCTCGGTAATATCAGCAATAAAGAGCGGGGTCGTCTGATTCAGCAGCATCTCTGTCAGGCCACCCGGCCTGATCTTCCACTTGCCATCCATATTGAACTTTTCACTGAATCCCTTGGCCGCAACCAGTAGCATCTCTTCGCCCGAATCTTCACTGATGGCCAGAGAGCCAGCCGGCATATTCAGGAGTTTTGATGCATATTCAACAATCGCGTACGACGCATCTGCCATGCTATCAATATTCTCGATGATCTCACCCAGATGGCAGAGGCTCTCATGCTCTTTTAACGTCCTGTCACGCTCCGCAAGCCTTCTTCTGCGCTCCTCTGTGATCTGCCACATCAGCATGGCAGAGAGACCACCCATCAACTCAGTCTTGGGTGGCAATACAGCACCGAGCTCTGCAGTCACCTCATCTGAACCTGTCACATTGATCACAACATCAATATCACCAGATTTCAGGGCCGGAAGCTGAGTATAGAAGGGGATATTGAATTTAGCAGCACTTTTAACCCCAAAGGCATCCGGGTCAGTGTCCATCGCAAATACAATGTCGATATATGGGTTCTCTTTCAGGATATGCAGTACCGCACTGCCCCCTCTGCCACACCCCACAATGCCAATCTTCAGGTTGGGTCTTACGACATCACTTCCATTAGGCACATAGGCATTCATAAACCCCAGGGCCACTGCACGGTCAATGGCATGCCCACGGGTACGAACATTTAATTTTTCCCGGATCTCCCTGAGATGGGCCGCCAGCTTTTGTTTGGTCAGGTTGAGGGAGCTACAGATCTCTGCATCCAACCTCCCTTTTTGCAGCCTTTTCAGGATCGACAGCTCAAGAGGCGATAAAAGCACTCCGTCAACCGGAGCAATTATAAGGTGGTTATCACTATCAGGCATCTGCAGGTACCTCTCTTCGTATCTCCTGCTCCTCCCTAAAGTGGATTTTTATACAAAATGACATCAAGGCAATCATTGCTCTTTATATTAATTATTAGTTGATGATGATGGGTGGTTAACGTCTCGCACCCCATATACTATAGGCCAATTTTCAGGTTTAGGTCATCGCTTATTTCATATTGACCACCTCTCCTTCCCTAACCATTTCAATGGCTGCCGATAATGAAACGGCAGGCTTGAATGCATCTCTGGATTCTACTCCGGCACCCGCTTTTAGCAGATTGCAGTCAAAAAAACATGGGGGATTCTCAACTGCGTGATGCCAGGTCCTGGTTATAAAAGGCCAGCACCTTGCGAACATAACGCTGGGTTTCAGGGTAGGGGGGGATTTTATTACCGTATCTTTTTACAGCATTCTCACCTGCATTGTAGGCCGCAAGCGCCAAACGCAGATCAGACTTAAACTCCTTGAGCAGATCCCGCAGATAGCGGGCTCCAGCCTTTAGATTTTGCTCCGGGTCATAACGGCCTCGCCGACTCACACCATAACGCTGAGCCGTTCCCGGCATTAGCTGCATCAACCCCACCGCACCTACCCGGGATATGGCACGCGGGTCATAGGCCGATTCAGCACGCACAACCGCATGTAACAACTCAGGTTGCAGGTTCAGGCTCCGGGCCGCTGCGGTGATCATCGGGCTGTAGCGCCTGCGGTTCTGTGCGGCATTTTTCGCATCATACGAGGCAACACGCCTGGGGCTGCCGGTAATGCTCTTCAGTTTATAGTCGCCTTTTAGCGGATGATCCGTGAAATGGGTATGCCCTTTTGCATCGACATATTGATAAATCTCTGCACTTGCAAGCTGTGTCGACAACAGCAGCGCCCCACCCCCAATCAAGATGCTCCACATTTTAGTTGTTATTTTTTTTTGCACGCTCATTACCCTTTCCGCTCAGGTCATCGTTCTACAGGAGTATAGCTTGCGTTGTAACCCTGTAACCTAAATCCTGCAAGTGATCATGCTTGCAGAGTGTAAGATATTGATTCGTAGAGTGAATGACAACTTTTAGTATCATCCTTATTGTGATGGCCGAAAAGTTTCATATCACTATACGGATCAATAGCTTGCGCTATGTGAGTGCGAGCACTTGCAGGATTTAGGTGCAAACGTAAGCCCGTTCTCAATACGTCTAAAAATAGAATCGAAATTCCATATTGATGGATTTTGGGTAGGCACCAAACTCGCTCTTTAGCAGGTTGCCATCTGGCTCACTTCCAAATGGGATATTGGCATTGATCACCATCTCAGACTCATCGGATAGTGAATAGGTGCTGTTCAGTGAAAGAATATGTGATCGGTCATCCAGATTGCTGATCAGCACCACCTCGCCAATCAACAGTGGCGTAATGTCGTAGCTGCCACCCAGTGCACTGTATCGGCGGGCAAGATATTGGGCTGTGCCCAGCTGATAATGAGAGGCGGCGCTGGCACCAGCACCGTTGTAAAACAGCTCCAGTCGAAGCTCCAGGCTGCTCTCCCAGCGGTGCTCCAGGCCAAGGGTGAACTGCCGATAATCACCCACCGTGCGCTGCTGTGAATCCGCATGGTGCCCCTCCAGCCGGATGCCCAGCCACTCAAACAGCTCACCTTGCAGGGCCGCGCCGATAATATCTTTATCCACCACCCGCCCAAGCAGGAGTGCCCCCTCAAAATCACCATAGACATTAGACCAGCGCAGCAGGCTGGAGGCACGCTGACTGTCGGGTCTGTTGCTCCAGCCGGTGTCACTGCTGGCATCTGCTTTATAGCCCAGCACGCTTATTAATGAGAGTTGAGAAAACTCACCCAGGCTGACCTCGGCGCGCAGGGCATCGACACCCGGTTTGTAGAGACGGTAAAAGGTCTGCGCTGCAAAGGGTGCGAAAAAATCGTTGGGGGTAAAATAGAAGGTGGTCGCCAGATTGATCGCTTGCCTGCCAATGGTCAGATCCAGGTTCCGACCAGACCAGCGCAGCGCAAAGCGGTCAACAACAAGATGCAGATAATCACTGTTGCTAAAGCTATGCTCAAGCAGGGCACTGCGCTCGGTTGATAAAGAGAGGTAGCCATTACCCTGTGATGTCCGCAGGGATTTGGGGATGTAGGCCTGATAGGCATTGAGTTCAAGGCTCCACGCCGCTCCGACGCCCGCATCGGCCATCAGCCGGGCAAGGGCTGCAATACCGGATCGGTCTCTGTCCGGGTATTGGTTGGCACTGGCGAAGCTGCGCACCAGACCCCGCAGGTCAACAGCGGCCTGTTCACTCTGCCACTCATAAAAGGCCCATATCTTTCCCGGCCATGCCACGGCACCTATCAGCAGGATCACCATGGCGGGTTTTATACAAAACCTGTTGCTCATCACTTGCGCAGATCATCCTCTTCCAGCTGGCCATCCCGCAGTCGAATCAGACGTTGCGCCCGATCCATTACATGCTGGTCATGGGTTGAAAAGAGGAAGGTGACCCCCTGCTCCTGATTCAGCTTTTGCATCAGATCCAGCAGTGACTCTGCGGTATGGGAGTCGACATTGGCCGTGGGTTCATCCGCCAGAATGATCGCTGGCCGAGTGACAATGGCGCGGGCAATCGCCACCCGCTGCTGCTGGCCGCCCGACATCTCATCCGGCCGCCGCTGCTCCAGCCCCTCCAGCCCGACATCTTTCAGGATCGACATCACCCGCTCACGGCACTCTGCCTCATCCACGCCTTGCAGATCCAGCACAAACCCGGCATTTTCATAGGCGGTCATGACCGGGATCAGATTGTAGGCCTGGAAGACAAACCCGATGCGGTTTTTTCGTACATTTGAGAGCGCACTGGCACTGAGGGTGGCCAGATTTATCTGCTCGACCCAGACCTCCCCCTCGCTGGGCAGATCCAGACCGCCAACAAGATTCAGCACACTGGTTTTGCCTGAGCCGGAGGGGCCGCAGAGGGCGGCAAAATCACCTCTTTGAATATCCAGTGAGAGGCGGTCAACGGCCTTAACCTCCATCTTGCCCTGCTGGTAGACCTTGCTGACGCACTTCAGCTGTACGATAGGGTCATTCATGATGGCATCATCCATTGGGTTCATTTGGGTTCATTGGCTCAGGCGGGGCTGAAGCCCCACTTCCGGTTTCAGGGAGCTGCTAATTGATCTTCAGGCTCTCAACCGGCGGCACCCGCCCGGCTCGCCACGCTGGGTAGGCACCGGAGGTGAGCGCCAGGGCAAACAGTCCGAACAAGATGACCATGATGCTCTCTTTAAAGAGCCTGATTTTCATTATCGGGTCGATCAATACGCCGCCAAAATCCATATCATTACCGTAGGCGGCAGAGAGGTCGATCCCCACCTCGCTCATATAGATGTACCAGGGGGTGGAGATGATGATACCGACCATCAGCCCCACCACCGCCAGCCAGAAGGATTCGATCATCACCAGTCGAAACAGGCCGCCGGGCGTCATCCCCACGGCCATCATCACGCCAAACTCATGCTTGCGCTCCAGCACGCTCATCAGCATGGTGTTGAGGATGCCTGCCGCGACCAGCAGTGCAATCAGCAACTGGCTGGTGTAGTTGCTGCTTTTGTCCAACGCGATCATGCCTGCCAGATCGGGCTGCGACTGCTGCCAGCTCAGCACCTCTGTCCGGGCATAAACCGGCAGTGCCGCCAGGGTATCGCGTGTGGCACGGGTATGGCGCTGGTCATCCAGCATCAACGCCACCAGGGTGGCCTCATCCGGCCGGTATTGCAGAACCTTTTGTACCCGACCAATGGGCAATAGCGCCATGCTGCTGTCCACCTCGCTGATGCCGGTTTTAAAGATGCCGCTGACCCGCTCTATGGCGCTGACAATCTCGCCATGGGCATCGGTGGTGGTGTAGACCACTTTTTTGCCAATGCGCAGACGCAGCTTCTCTGCCAGCTTCACCCCCACCACGATACCTGGGGTATTGGCGCTGGCAAACAGGCTGCCTTCGATGATGGAGCGTATAAAGAGGTTGTTACTCTCACTCTCCTGCGCAGGGTCGATGGCCATGAACATGCCGCCGATACTTTTGTGGGCGCTGGCAAACATCACCTGACCACTGATGCGCACCATGGCATCGACCACCTCGGGTCGCCGCAGCGCCTCTGCCCGCAGCTGCTGCACATGGCTCAGCCGCTTTTTCAGGCTGGGCGCCCGGTTGTGGTCGATGGCGGCAATGGTGATGTGCCCCATGCCCATGCTGGCTCCCGCATCAATCATGCGGGTGTAGTAGTGATCCCCCGCACCCGTGAAGGTCATGGCCAGCATCACCCCAAAGGCGATGGAGAAGGCAGTGATCAGGGTGCGGCGTTTGCGTCGCCAGAGGTTGCGCCATGCCAGTCTGTTCAGCCTCATCTCATGACCTCTTTATTGGTAATGGATGGCATCGATGGCTCTGATTTTAGCCACTTTTACCGCAGGATAGATGGCCGCCAGCATGGCGACCACAAACAGAAAGATGATCGGGTCGATCAGAACCTCCGGCGTGACGTAGGCGTACCAGATGGGGTCAAGCGCAATGCCTGCAAAGCTCACATCCCCTGTGAGATGGGACATATCTATGCCATGAGCCTGGAAGTGACTCGATGCCCACCAGCCAAAACCAAGCCCCAGCAGGCTGGCCAGCAGGGTCTGTATCATCGTCTCAGCGTAGATGAGCGCAACGCTTTGTGCCGGTGTTACACCGATGGCCTTCATGATGCCAAACTGATGAATGCGTTCAAATACGCTCATCAGCACTGCATTGAGCACCACCGAGGCCACGGCAATGTAAGTGAAGATCAGCATGATCAGGGTCTGCACATCCGCCGTCTCAAGAAAGCGTGCAATCACCGGCATCAGCTCACGCCAGTTGAGGGTTTCGTAGTCAGGTGCCAGTGCCGCAATCTGCCGGGTGGCGACATCCAGGCTGACGGCACTGCGGTCTGCGCGCATGATCACAATCTCGTGGGCACCTTCCGGCAGCACCAGCATCTCGATCAGGGTCTGCTTGGGGAGCAGCACGCCGCTGCTGTCAATCGTGGCCGCGACCGCCTTCAAAATGCCACGCACGGTGAAGATCTCATTGGCCATGTAACCATCGGCACTCTGGCCGATATAGACCAGTTCACTGCCGATTCTGGCATCCAGCAGACGCGCCAGTTTTTTCCCGATCACCACCCCGAACGGATCATCTCGATCCAGCCACTGCCCACTCATGACATGGCGGTGAATCTCGGTAACCTGTGGCTCGTACAGCAGGTCTGTGCCTCTAAGCTGCGCCCCCGAAGAGTTGCCTTCGCTGGCCACCAAGCCAAAGCCAAATCGCCGCCCGGTGGCATGAAAACCCTGGGCGCGGATGTTGGCCAGCAAGGCCTCTGAGTCGGGCATGGTGGTGTAGATATCGGGGTCGTCGCGGTAGCCCTGGGCATGGATCTGAATATCACCCTGATTCATAACCA
>JALSJZ010000172.1 GCA_026989135.1 Sedimenticola sp.
ATCTGCCTGAGCTGCCATCAAAAAGGCGGAGCAGGGGAGAAGAAGATTGTAGAGGACTTTTCTCATCCACAATCGGTGATCGTCCCCGAGCTGCACCGTCCTGGCAGCAGCAAATATGCGCCGGTCTACAATGCAGAGGGACAGAAGGTTAATGCGGGGCTGATTGCCTGCCCGACCTGCCATAACCCGCATCAATGGACCTCAAGCAGAAAGAGCACAGGGCCGGGTAAAGAGGTGGAAGGCAACAACAGAAACAGCTTCCTGCGGTTTAGGAGTTCAGGAAATATCTGTAGAAACTGCCACGGTATCGACAGCTTGCAGCGCTATAAATACTACCATCTGGATGACATCAGAACCTCAGACAGAGCGACCCGAAGCAGAGCGCCAGCAGGTTCCGCAACCAAACCGCAAGCAAGCAAAGCAAGTCGGTCTGTGTTGCGGGAGAGGGATGAGAGCAAACGTCCCAGCATGTCAGAGCGTCGCCGGGCACTTATGGAGCGACGGTATCAAAAAGAGATGGGTACCGCCCCATAACGCTGGTCTTTTTGAAAATCACTTGCTGGGATGGCTCCCTGTTGTTGTAAGATGGCTCAAACAGGAGATAAAGCGAATGGAAGAAGCATTACGTTATCCTGAAAACAGCAGCAGGTTTCAACGGCTCTTTTTAGGGCTATACGATGCCTGACCAGATCCCGACCATTGAGGTTATCCAGGGGGCATCGGCTGCCTCTGCCCCTCAGAGCGGCCCAGATGGGCGCAGCTCACGGCGTCTCTGGGTATTCCTGATTGTATTTCTTCTGTGTGCTGTCGCCGGACTCTTTTATACCTACTCCCGGCCTGCGGTCTATCGCACCACAGCCGCCCTGTTAACGGTCGCCATGCCGGCGGTGGATCAGCAGGGTGCCGTGGCAGATATCCAGCATGTTGCTATCCAGCGCCAGCTTTTGCTGAGCCAGCCGCTGCTGCAAGAGGTGCTGGAGAGAGTGAAGCAGGGAGACCATTTTCGATATATCGACAGCGTTGCCCAGCTACAGGGGATGCTGTTTGTTGACTCGCTGAGTGATACCAATATTGTCAATGTAAGTGCAGAAGGGCCGATACCGGAGGTGCTGCCCGCTGTGGTGAACAGCTGGGTCAATGTCTATCTTGAGGTGCGCGCCCGGAAGATTAAAGAGTCCACAGGGGCAACCACTCAGGCCCTGAAGGAGCAGCATCAGGCCCTGGCAGCCAAGGTTGAGACCCGGCGTGCCGAACTGGATAGGTTCCGTCAGGAGCACGATATTCTGAGTATGGGGCGTGATGAGAATCAGGTGCTTGCCCGGTTGAAGGGTCTGACCCAGGCGCTCAACACCGCCAGTGAGGAGGAGGTAAAGGCGAAGGCGGCGCTGGAGGCCATTCATAAAGCCATTGCCCAGGGCAAGCCCGTGGTGCCTAAGGATGAGCAGAGAAGCCTGACGGCGCTGGAGACCCGCGCCCAGCTGCTCAGGGAGAAGCTGACGGCACTGCAACGCCGTTATACCGATACCTTTATCGCTATCGATCCCAATCTCAAGACCATTCCCAAGCAGCTGCAGGATATTCAACAAGAGATCAAAGCGAAGGTTGAGTATGGCCGGAAGACGGTGCTGGCCGATGTGGAGCAAAAATGGGCGATTGCACGGCAGTCGGTAGCCGAGCTGCGGGCTCAGCTGAGGGGGCACAAAAGCAAGGCGACCCTCTTTACCACACGTTTCGCCGAACATGAGGCGCTACAGGAGGATCTGGCCCGCCTGGAGGAGCTCCACCGCACCACCGGGGAGCGTTTAGTGGAGATCGAGGTAGAGAACCGGCAGAAATTCCCGCAGGTCAATGTGCTGGAGTATGCCCAGCTGCCGGTTCACCCGGTGCGGCCGCAATATATGCGTGATGCCGCTATCGCCCTGGGGGTCTCCCTGCTGGTGGCGCTGTTTGCCGTCTGGCTGGTTGAATTTCTTCTGCGCAAGGAGAAAAAGCAGCAACCCCAGACCCAGGCAGGCCTGCACCTCTACACCGAACCGCAGCGGCCAGCCATAACCCCGTCGGCCCCAGTCGTCGCCCTCAGTGGAGAAGCGCATGCGGCACTGCCGCAGCCGGCAGGCATTGAGTTGGAGGGGGAGGAGATCCGGCAGCTGTTCGAGTCATCAGACCGCATCGGCCAGCAGCTGATTGCCCTGCTGCTGAGCGGGCTGACACTGGACGAGGTGAGCAGGGTAGAGCGGCACTGTTTTGACTTCAAGAGTGGCAGGCTTTGGGTGGCTGGGGATCAGGAACGAACACTCACCCTGGCACCGTCGGTTTTGGATCTTTTCGTTGAAAATGAAGAGCTGGAGATTGCGACAATCCCCGTGGCTGAGCTGGCGGCAAAGATCACACTGCTGGCGGTGGATGCGGGACTCTGCGAACCGGAGCGGGTAAATGCCGAATCCATCCGGCAGAGCTATCTCACCTATCTGGTGCGGCAGGGGGTAAAGCTCTCTGAAGTAGACCAGGTGGTGGGTGGCGTATCAGCCACGCAGCTTGCTGCCTGTGCACAGCTGTCACCGGAGGGGGTCGGCAAACCCCTGGAGGAGATCGGCCTCGTCTACCCTCTGTTCAGTGAGGCCGAGTGATAAACAGCCCCGCCTCCAGCACCTTCCACTGCGCTTCCCAATGATCGGTAGGTGAGACTTTAAAACGGGTGCGGAGAAACTGCTGCAAACGACCCTCTATCAGCGCCAGCATCAGCCCCGCACCCACCTCGGGGCTGGATGAGATGCCCGTATCATCACGCAGGCGTGACTCGCGCAGGATCTGCCGGAATTGGGTCTCTACCCGGGCAAAGAACTGCTCTACCCGGGTGTGCAGGCGCTCTCTCTCCCCCACCAGTGCATCCCCCAGCAGTACGCGTGTAATCCCCGGGTTGCGCTCGGCAAAGGTGAGTAACAGATAGAGGATGCGGCCGCATCGCAGGCGGGTGTCTGGCTCGGTCTCGATGATCTGGTTGATGCGGGTGAATATGCTCTCTTCCGCAAACGCGATCAGCCCTTCGAACATCTTGGCCTTGCTGGCAAAGTGGCGGTAGAGTGCGGCCTCTGATACCCCCACGGCACGGGCGAGGGCGGCTGTGGTGATGCGTCCCCCCGGGTTGTTTTCAAGTTCGGCTGCCAGTGCTTCAAGGATCTGCTGTTTGCGTGGGATTTTTTTATCCATTACTGCCGCCGGATCAGGGAGCCCATGCCGGCATCGGTGAACAGCTCCAGCATGACGGCATGTTTTACCCTGCCATCCACGATATGTGATCGGTTAACGCCGGCCTGAACCGCCTCCAGCGCGCAGCGTATTTTAGGCAGCATGCCGCCGTGGATGGTGCCATCGGCAATCAGTGCTTCGACTGTGGGTATATCCAGGTCTGTCAGCAGCTTGCCGTCACGGTTGAGCAGGCCGGGTGTGTTGGTCAGCAGCAGCAGTTTTTCGGCGTGCAGCACCTCTGCCACTCTTCCGGCGACCAGATCGGCGTTGATGTTGTATGAGGCTCCATCGGCACCCACACCGATGGGCGCAATGACGGGTATGAAGTTGCCATGCGCCAACATCTCAATGATGCTGGGGTCGATGCTTTCCACCTCGCCAACATGGCCGATGTCGATGATCTCGGGGGCTTCCAGCTCGGGAGAGTTACGGGTCAGACACATCTGTGTGGCCTTGATCAGACCGCCATCCTTGCCGGTAAGCCCCACGGCCTGACCGCCGTGGCTGTTGATCAGATTGACGATCTCTTTGTTGACCAGGCCACCGAGCACCATCTCGACCACATCCATGGTCTCCCGGTCGGTCACCCGCATGCCTTGAATAAACTCTGTGGTTTTTCCCAGGCGTTTAAGCAGGTCGCCGATCTGTGGGCCGCCGCCGTGGACGACAACGGGGTTGATGCCCACCAGCTTCATCAGTACCAGATCACGGGCAAAGCTGTGTTTGAGCCCTTCATCCACCATGGCGTTGCCGCCGTATTTGATGACAATGGTTTTGCCACAATAACGCTGGATGTAGGGCAGGGCCTCAGAGAGGACATGGGCGACGTTGCGGGCTGCTTCCGCGCTCAAACTCATAACGCTATTCTCGACAAGATTAAAAAGGCAGATCCAGATCTGGATCGATTTTTTTCAGCAGCTGACGGAACTCTTCCTGTATCTCATTCAGCTCGGCTTTGTTTATCGCCTCAAAACGGAAGGTGATGGCTGGGATGGTGTTGGATGGCCGAACCAATCCCCAGCCGTTATCAAACTCTGCCCTCAGGCCATCAATCGTAATCAGTTTTGTGCTTTTCTCAAAGTGAGCCAGGTTGATGATCTTTTTCACCAGTTCATGGTGGTTGCCTTGCGGCATCTCCATGATGAGTTCCGGGGTGCTGGTATGCGCCGGGAGTTCGGCAAACAGCTCTTCTGAGCTGCGCATGTCAATGGAGAGTATCTCTAACAGTCTTGCGCAGGCATAGAGCGCATCATCAAAACCATACCAGCGTTCTTTGAAGAAGATGTGGCCGCTCATCTCACCGGCCAGCAGCGCGCCGGTCTCTTTGAGCTTGGCCTTCATCAGGGAGTGTCCGGTCTTCCACATCAATGGCCGGCCGCCGTGGGAGAGGATGTGGCCTGCCAGGCTACGGGTGGATTTAACGTCGTAGATGATGTCTCCCCCCGGCTGGCGGGACAGGACATCGGTGGCGAACAGCATCAGCAGCCGGTCGGGCCAGATGATGTTGCCGTTGGAGTCGATGACGCCCAGCCGGTCACCATCGCCATCAAAGGCGACACCGAGGTCGGCTTTCCGTCGCTTTACCTGTTGGATCAGATCGGTCAGGTTCTCCGGCTTACCGGGGTCGGGGTGATGGTTCGGGAAGTTACCGTCTATTTCGCAGTAGAGTTCGATGACCTCACACCCCAGCTCTTTGAGCAGCAGGGGTGCCAGTGTGCCGGCCACGCCATTGCCACAGTCTACGACCACTTTCAGTGAACGGGCGGGCTGCACATCCTGGATGATGCGTGCAATGTAGTCTGGGGTCAGGTCTTGCGTCTGGTGCGTGCCTTCGCCTTGCAGCAGGTCGCCGGTCGCGACCCGTTGACGAAGTTGCTGGATGGCCTCGCCCGATAGTGCTTCGCCATTGATGACGATCTTGAGGCCGTTGTAGTCGGCCGGGTTGTGGCTGGCGGTCAGCATGACGCCGGAGTTGCTGCCCAGAGTGTGGGTGGCGAAGTAGAGCACGGGTACGGGCACCATGCCGATGTCCAGCACGTCACGGCCGCTATCCTGCAACCCCTGGCAGAGGGCGGCGCTTAGCCCCTCACTGGAGAGGCGGCCATCGCGTGCCATGATGACGGTTTGCTGGCCCTGGTCGTAGGCCTCGCTGCCGATTGCGCGACCCAGTTCGTAGATCATATCCCGGGTCAGCGTTTCACCGACAATGCCACGTATGTCATAGGCGAGAAATATGGAGTCTGGCAGCATCATGCCGGTACCGCTTCGTGCTATGGATGCGGGCTCTGCATGCAGGCCATGCATGGCATCTACAATCAGATCATCCGGGCTGCTGGGGCCAGGCCGGTCTCTCTTCTCCCCAGCCTCGCCTTTGGCAGAGGGTGATGCGCTCAGTGCGGCGGTTCGCTGCTTGCGTGAGGCCTGTGTGCCAAGGTGGGCAATCAGCTCCATTGTGCCGTTGCAATCCGCTGTTGCGGCACCGGGGTTGATGATTGTGCCGCCGTTGAGGGCTGCCTCTACCATTTTAATAATTGCGCCCTGGTCATTTTTCAGCGCCTGTTTCAGGCGTTTGGCCTGTATGAACATGATGAGGCCGATCAGAAGCAACCCGACGGTGGGGATGCTGGCGAAGGTTATCAGGGTGGCCTGGTCAATTGCGCTTGATGGCTCCAGGTAGGTGGCCTCCCAGATGGTTCCCGGGATGGGGATCTTGACCCCGGATGCGGAGGTCGTCTCTGCCGAGCCGTTGCCTTTTGCCAGAGTGAGGGCATTGCCCCGGATGACCTGCTGTATCTCTACCTGCCCACCGTAGTTGCTGATGGCGTTGATGGCGGCTTCTATTTTGTCCAGCTTAAAGGCGGCGTGGATGACACCTACCACCTCTTCCCGGCTATCGTCGCCGGGCATGAATACCGGGGTTGCCAGTGCAATATGCTGCTGTTTGGAGCCGTATTGATGGACTTCAGCCAGGGTGGTTTTTTTGTTTTTTTCGGCCTGGCGCAGGATGTCCAATGAGGCATAGCTCATGTGTGGCTCTTGCTGGGTGTCGGGTTCAGAGTGCTGGGGAAGAAACAGGCGGATCTGCCAGGCATCCGGTATCTGCTTTTGAATGGCGATCTCTTTTGCCGCTATGGTGGTGGCCTTGCCGTTATGGAGGGTCTGAGCCAGGGCGGGATTGTCGGCCAGATGTTCCACTGCCAGACGCAGGCGCTGCATGCGGTCGGAGAGACGTGCTGCCAGTGCCTCTGTTGCGGCCTGTAGCTGGTTGGTTGCGGCGGTAGCATCTTTTTGCTGCTGTAAAACAAACAGTGCGCCAAAAGATACATAAATAACCAGTGCAACAGCTGCGAAAGATATGGCTATAAAGGAGCCTGATCCGGGCAGTTTGTTTGAGGGGGATTGCTCTTTTTTAGCCTTCTTTGCAGGTTCAGCGCCCGCTTTTTTCTTGCCAAATGGTAGCTTCATTAGTGACGTCCTGAATGGCCAAAGCCGCCTGCGCCCCGGTCACTTTCGATAAATTCATCCACAATCTCAAAGTTGGCCTGCACCACTGGAACAATAACCAGTTGTGCGATGCGTTCGCCTACCCCGATTGTAAATGTGGTCTCTCCCCGATTCCAGCAGGAGACAAAGATCTGCCCCTGGTAGTCGGAGTCGATCAATCCAACCAGGTTGCCCAATACGATGCCATGCTTATGGCCCAGCCCGGAGCGAGGCAGGATCATGGCGCCCAGGGCGGGATCGGCGATATGGAGAGAGAAGCCGGTAGGGATCAGCTCTGTCTGCCTTGGTGCCAGCTCCAAGGGTTCGTCCAGCATGGCGCGCAGATCAAGCCCGGCAGAGCCTTTGGTGGCATAGCCGGGCATTGGGAATTCGCTCCCCAGACGTGAATCAAGGATTTTCAGTTGGATGTTTTTTTGCATAATATCGCTCAATGATAGTGGCAACCAGTGATTGTGCCAGCTTTTCTTTTCTGGCCATAGGGAGCTCTTTGCGTCCGCCCTCCCAGAGTACGGTCAGGGCATTTTCATCCCGCTCAAAACCGCCTTGTTCGGCACCAACCAGGTTGGCGGCAATCATATCCACTCCCTTTAACCGACGCTTCTCCTGCGCATGTTTAATGAGCTGCTCTGTCTCGGCGGCAAAGCCAACGGTAAAGGGTGGAGTGGCGCTGGCGGCCACCGCTGCCAGAATATCAGGGTTTTTGATCAGTGTTAGCGCCAGTTGCTCACGGCTCTTTTTGATTTTCTTGGTGGCCGCTGTTTCGGGTCGGTAGTCTGCAACAGCGGCACAGGCAACAAAGATGTCGCATCTGTTGAGGTGTGCGCCAACCTGCTGCTGCATTTCGTGTGCGGTGGCCACGTCAATCCGGGTTGCACCCCTGGGTGTTGCCAAGGTTACCGGGCCTGCAATCAGCTGAACCTGAGCACCCGCTTCGATAAAGGCCTGTGCCAGGGCAAAACCCATTTTGCCGGAGCTGCGGTTGCCAATAAAACGCACCGGGTCGATCGGTTCTTGGGTCGGCCCCGCTGTGAGCAGGACAGATTGGCCGGCCAGTGGCTGGTGGTGGAACTGCTTTACCACTTGTGACAATAGCGCGGCTGGCTCCAGCATTCGCCCAGGCCCGGTTTCGCCGCAGGCCTGCTCGCCTTCCGCCGGGCCCCATAGGGCGATCCCGCGTGTTTGCAGTAGCGAGGCATTTGTCTGCGTTGCCGGGTTTAACCACATCTGCCGGTTCATGGCAGGAGCCAGGGCAATGGGAGCCGTTGTCGCCAGGCAGAGGGTGGAGAGCAGGTCATTGGCCCGTCCGTGTGCCAGGCGAGCCATAAAGTCAGCGCTGGTGGGGGCAATCAGGATCAGATCCGCCCAGCGTGCCAGATCTATGTGGCCAATAGTGGCTTCATCATTGGCATCGAAAAAATCCTGCCGTACCGTTCGCCCGGAGAGAGTCTGAAGTGTTAGCGGGGTTATGAACTCTGTAGCGGCTTTGGTCATAACGACCTGAACCTCTGCGTTGGATCTGCGCA
Source organism: Sedimenticola sp. (assembly GCA_026989135.1). Classification (GTDB taxonomy): domain Bacteria; phylum Pseudomonadota; class Gammaproteobacteria; order Chromatiales; family Chromatiaceae; genus WFXD01. The sequence continues at coordinate 8,274 of JALSJZ010000172.1, forward strand.
GCAGGCGCACCAGCTCTGCGGCTTTATAGGCAGCAATACCGCCGGTTATCCCCAGCAGAATGCGTTTTCCGTTCAACTCAAGCATGTGGCCTCAAAAATAGTTTATTCGACGCATCCCTGCATTCCACCCCTTTGGGGTTGGTGTGAAAATCTGTTTTGGACAGACCTTTATCTCCCGACCCGAGGGTATCTATTAAGAGAGAGTAACTGAATGTTTGGATCAGGCAAAGGCGCCTGGTGCTATCTGGAGAAATATTTAGGGAATCAGCACTCAGTGCTGTTCAAAATTC
>JALSJZ010000173.1 GCA_026989135.1 Sedimenticola sp.
GCCCATTGTAGACAGGCTGGTACATCATTCACACATCTTTATTTTGGGAGGAGAAAGCTATCGACTAAAAGCCAAGCAAGGAAAGTAACTCTTTCTTACCCCAGGTGGGTCAATTTTATTGGCCATTAACAAATGACTCCGAAACTTGAAATATAAAGTAGCCGGACACCGTTGCACCAGAACCTCCCCAGGTCGAAAGAACTTTCTGTTAGACTAACCGCCAGAATAGCGGGTGGGTAGATGCTCAAACTGTATCAAAGCAATAACCTGGAACAACTGGTTGACCTGCTGGCAGCAACCGTTTCCAAGCCTCTGCAGTCAACCTTTGCAGCAGAGGCCGTGGTGGTGCAGCATCCAGGCATGGGACGCTGGCTGTCACTGCGATTGGCTGAACGGCTTGGCATCTGTGCCAATGTGGCCTTTCCGCTGCCCGCGGGATTTCTCTGGGGCATTTTTCGTGCTGTATTGGATGAGGTGCCAGAGCATAATTCATTTGAACCTGCTGTGCTTACCTGGCGCATTCTGGGTCTGCTGGATGAGATAAAAGATCAAGCACTTTTTAAGCCGGTCTCAACCTATCTGGCAGATGACAGTGACTCGAAACGCTATGACCTTGCCTGCCGGATTGCTGAGACATTTGACCAATATCTACTCTATCGCCCCGACTGGATAAAGCACTGGGAGGCCGGCCACTCAGCCGTTACAGGTGACGGCTGGCAGGCAGCGCTGTGGCGCAGGTTATCCGCATCCAGCAGCGAAGCACACTGGATTCACCTGCAGCAGCAGCTTCATCGGGTACTGTTATCTGATAGTGCGCTGGGCAAACTTCCTGAGCGTATATCGCTGTTTGGCATCAGCACGCTCTCCCCCGGCTATCTTGAGACACTCCACTGCCTCTCTGAGCGGGTGGATATACAGCTTTTCCTGCTCAATCCCTGTGCCGTACACTGGACTGAGATCGTTGATGAGGGGATGAAAGCCAAGAGTGAGGAGGAAACAGATGGCAGCGAACTTTATCTGGAGGTTGGCCATCCACTATTGGCCTCATTGGGTCGACAGGGAAGAGATTTTTTTGCCTCCATCCTTGAGTATGATCCGGGAACAATAGACCGTTTCAAACTGGCTGAAAATGGAGGCCTGATAGGCCAGCTGCAGCAGGATATTTGTGGCCTGCATGATAGAACGGCTGAGCCAAAACAACCCCTGCCGACTGATGATAGATCGCTGCAATTCCACAGCTGCCATAGCATTATGCGTGAGATTGAGGTGCTCAAGGATCAGCTGCTGGAGATATTTCAAAAGAACAAACATATTGAGCCATCTGACGTGCTGGTGATGTCGCCTGCTATGGAGCGCTATGCCGCCTATATTGAGGCGGTCTTCTCTTCAACTGATACAACAGCTATTCCATATCAGATAACAGATAAAGGCATGATGCTTGAAAGCCCGCTGATAGCCGGTTTTTTTAACCTGCTGCAAATGGATAAAAGCCGATTTGACAGTAACAGCATCATAGTACTGTTGGAAATTACAGCCATACAGCGATCTTTTGGTTTAGTGGGAAGTGATCTTGACCTGTTGATTCGCTGGATCAGAGAGAGTGGTATTCGCTGGGGACAGAGTGGTGCTGAAAGAGCTCATCTTGGATTGCCCGATACCGATCAAAACAGTTGGCGTGCCGGGTTGGATCGTATGCTTTTGGGGTATGCACTGCCGGGTGGTGGGACTCAGCTATTTCAAGGCATTCTCCCTTATGATGAGATTGAAGGGGCTGATGCAGCACGGCTGGGTGCTATTAATGCACTTATTGATGCGCTCTCTGATCTTCGATCTAAATTACAGGGCAGATATACGGTTGATGCATGGGGTCAGCTGCTGCTGGAAATGATAGACGCTTTTTTTGATCCATCAGAGCAGGAGGAACCACAGATTCAGCTGCTTCGAAATGGGATTGAAACCCTCTGTAATCAAAGTCAATGCGCAAAATTCACAGGGAAAGTATCACTAGAGCTGATCCATAAACACCTTGAAGCCCAGCTGGCAAAAGAACAGGGTGGCAACAGAGCGCTTAGCCGTGGCGTGACTTTCTGTTCACTGACCGCAATGCGCAGCCTGCCGTATAAGGTAATATCCCTGATTGGCATGAATGATGGTGATTTTCCAAAACATCGGCCTACCCCTGGTTTTGACCTTATGGCAAGACGCTTTCGAGTGGGTGATCGCATGCGCCGGGCAGATGATCGTTACCTCTTTTTAGAGACGTTGCTCTCCGCGCGGCATACACTCTATATCAGTTTTATTGGCCAACATATCCGTGATAACAGCAGGCTCCCCCCCTCGGGATTGGTTGATGAGCTGCTTGATTATCTGGATCGCTGTTACTATACAGAGAGTGATGGAGGAGTGCGGGATCACTATATCATTCACCACCCACTTCAGCCCTTCAGTAAACGCTATTTTCAACCCGGCAGCAGCCTGTTGAGTTACTCGAAAGAGATGTATCAAGCGCATCAGGCAAGCCTGGATGCCGCAACATCCAGTGCGCCTTTTTTACCGCACGAGCTGTCAGAGGCTGACCCGGTTTGGCGGCAGGTTGAGTTGATGCAGCTTATCAGGTTTTTCTCTAATCCTGCCCGGTTTTTTGTTCAACAGCGACTGGGTATCTATTACGAAAAGGAGGAGGAACCACTGAAAACCACAGAACCCTTTGCCTTGGACTATTTTACCCAGTGTGATCTGAGTCAGACGCTGGTCGAGCATGAGATGGCAGGGGAGGGCAAAGAGAGGCTTCACGCACAGATCCGTGCCAGTGGAGATCTGCCTCATGGTCGCTTTGGTGATCGTGTTTTTGAGCAGCAGAGGGGCATTGCAAAAAAGTTTACAGATCGACTGAAGCCCTATCTCGAAACGGCCCAGGAGAGTACCATTGAAGTTGATCTATGCCTGAATGAGATGCAGCTTTACGGCTGTTTGCATAACCGTGTAGACAGAGATGGCCCGTTTGATTACAGCACCCATACGATTTGGAAAAATCAGCTGCTGGAGCTGTGGATCAAGCATCTTGTGCTGAATGTGATAAAACCTTCTGATGTAGGACTGACAAGCCGATGGCTGGATGATAAAAAACTATATGCTTTTGCGCCCGTAGATCTGCCAGAAAAACACCTTGAAAAATTGCTTGCCCTCTATTGGCAGGGGCTGCACCATCCGCTCCACTTTTTTCCAAAGAGCAGCTGTGAATATATGCAGCAGCGGCTAAAGGATAAGCCCATTAAAGACTGCATCAATAAGGCAAAACAGAAATGGGATGGGGCATATGCTGGGAGCAATGAAGGCAGCAACCCATACTATCGCCTGGCATTCTCAACGGAAGAGGTATTTGATGACAGCTTTATAGCACTGAGTGAGCAGATATACGGGCCATTATTAGAGCATTTACAATCAACATAAATGAGTGATAAACAATGAAACGCAAAGTCTTTTATATTTCAGATGGTACAGGCATAACCATTGAGGCGCTGGCCAAGAGCCTGTTAACACAGTTTGACAAAGTCACCTTCGATCGCGAAATCATCCCGTATGTCGATACGGTTGATAAGGTCAGAAGCGTGGTTGAGCGTATCAATAAATCAGCTGATGTTGATGGGCAGCCTCCCATCGTCTTTTCATCCATGGTCGATGTGGCGTGCCGAAACATACTAGAGGCCAGTAAAGGGGTAGTGCTGGACTTTTTTGGCACTTTTATCAGCCCTCTTGAAAAGGTGCTTGGTGTTAAATCATCCTATACGATTGGGGGTGTCCATACGATGGGAAGCGGTGAAGGGTATGGGCGGTGGATTGATGCCGTGAATTTTGCCCTGCAGCATGATGATGGTCAGCAGGCACAAAAACTGGAAACAGCTGACATTATTTTAACCGGTGTATCGCGCTCAGGTAAAACACCGACCTCGCTCTATCTGGCAATGCAGTTTGGGATTCGTGCCGCTAACTACCCGTTGACCGAAGAAGATTTTAAACATGATGGAATCCCAGAATATCTAAAGCCCTATAAAAAGATACTTTTTGGCTTGACCATATCGCCCCAACGCTTAAGCAGCATTCGTCAAGAGCGTAAACCAAATAGCCGATATGCCTCTCTTGCTCAATGTCGCTCTGAGATACAGATTGCTGAGCGGATGTTTCAGCATGAGAAAATCCCCTATCTGAACACAACAGCAAAGTCGATAGAGGAGCTTGCATCGGGGATTTTGATTCAAACGGGGCTAAAGCGCCGTGCCGCCGTGGCCAATTAATCTCTCTGCCTCATTTGATGACTGCTTCAGCAAAATCATTATTACCTCTGTTATCTGTCCATTTTAAAGAGACATATTCACCTTTTTTTCCACCTTCAAAACTAAAGGAGAGATAGGGATTCATCGGCATACCAATGCCCCATTGCGCCGTCAATAAAACAGTCTCTTTATATCGGCATGTTACTTTTTGAATGAAGTGGGGTGGTATCGTGTCGCCTGTCTTGCTATTGATCCGATGGCCTGACTCCATGGGGTGGGTAATAAGCGCATTAACGGTTATGGTGCCACTGTTATATTTGGCGCGTATCTCTATTGTTTTTGTTGCCATTGAGATCTACTCCTGCCTGGCCACTGTCCGTATTTTTTTACTACTGCTGTAGAGTCTGTTGCTGGCGCTTGCAATGACAATAATTTCACCACTGTTTTCTATTTTGATGCGTGTAGTGATTGTTTTGGCTGTTTTTTGATCGAGCTTGAAGTGGGCAACCAGGGGGGATCGATTATTTGGGATGAATATACTAATGGATTCAGTATCGGGCAACCGGGAGTGGATTGTGATATGAGCGATACCATTTTCTGCAATAACCGGTGCCTTTATCACTAAATCATCAGAGCCAGAAATGACGGTGTTGTCCCCCATCAGCTTCAGCAGTGCCTCTTCAATCGAACGCGCATTAAAGGCCTCTTTTGGCCAGGCAGTATGATCTGCCGGGCGGGCATAGGCCAACCCTGTGCCTATGCTGCTTATCGCGCCCACGGCAAGTGCCCCTTTTAGAATGGCTCTGCGGTGCTGGCTGATATTTTTCATAGTGGCTTGTGTTACTTTTTATGACGACGTTTAAGTTCGACCAGCTCAGATTGAATCTGTTTCAGTTGAGCAGACATTCGCTCTTCACGGAACAGGGATACATTACTATCCTGCAGTGCAATCATAAGCTGCTGTTTTGCCTGCTCAAGCCGACCTGAAATATAGTAGTGGTCTGCCTGGTACTCATGGGCTTGACTGGTGTCGCCGGTTTCTGCCGTTGCCTGCGCCAGGAGCTTGTACAGTGCAGCATCCCGTGGACGATGAGGGGCGGTATGTTCAAGAATCTTGCGTGCGGTCACAGGTTTTCCGATCGCTATCAATGTTTGCGCATAGGCCATTGTAATCGGGTAGTTATCAGGTGCCTCATTTAGTGCAGTTTCAAGGATGAGTGCAGCGATCTCCGGCTCTCCTGATTGGGTGTAGAGGCGGGCATTTAGCAGTTGGTAGGCAATTTGATTGGGATACGCCTCAAGCAGCTTGTCCAGCTCTTTTCTTGCCAGACTGAGATCTTTGGCACGCATCAAAGCCAGCACATAACCATAGCGCTGCGCTGCTTCATTGCGGTAGCGCCCATCAGCCAGTGTCTCCCTGAAAAAGCGGATAGCATCTTCTGCCTTCTCATACTGCTGCTCACGTAAAGTGGCCCGTAGCAGGTAGTAACGCACATCGGCCGGATACTGCTTGTAGGGGTATGCCTCTGCGCGGCCTCTTGAGTCTGAGATGCGTGTGGTCGTGACCGGGTGGGTGCGTAAAAATTCGGGCAGGGTACTGCCATAAAAGCGGGTAGCCCGACCCATGCGCCCAAAGAAAACAGGCATGGCTCTGGGGTCAAAATTGGCATTGGCCAGGGTGTTTATTCCAATACGGTCTGCCTCATGCTCATTGGCGCGGGTAAAGTTGATCTTGCGCTGAAGCATGCCAGCCTGCAAGCCCATTGCGGCAGCAGCCCCAAGGTCTGTCCCGCCACCCACCAGTATAGCAGCCAGTGAAATGGCGGCTATAGGCAGGTTCATACGGCTGGCGTCATCAAATGTACGCAACAGATGCTTTTGTGTGACATGCGCTATCTCGTGGGCGACAACAGAAGCCAGTTCGCTCTCTGTCTCTGTTGTGAGTACCAAGCCGGAAAATATGCCAATATGACCCGCCGGCCCGGCAAAGGCGTTGACCGCAGGGCTATCAATAAGGAAAAAATGGAACTGTTGGCCCGCTGCCTCACTGTTGGATGCCAGCCTGTCACCAAGGGACTGGATGTAATCTGCAATCAGGGGGTCAGAGACCACAGGATAGTGGTTGCGCACACTGCGCATAAAGGCCTGACCCAGCCGCTGCTCCTGGGCTGGCGTTAGCAGGCTGCCTGATGAGTCCCCAATCTCTGGCAGATGGAACCCATCACTGGCAGAGGCCAGGGGCAAGAGGGCGCTCAAGAGCAGCAGGTTTAGCCCAAGCAGCCACCGGCCTGGTTTTACGGTTTTCCACATTATGAATGAAGTGATGTGCCTGCACATGGCGATGCTGCAATCCTACCTTAAAGTTGTTTGGTCGCGTAATATGAACCCTGGCATGGTTCTCTCTGGATACGAACTGTACTATACAGGGTTAGCAATTTGGATCGTATGAAATGAAATTTGTAATACAGGTCAATGAAGGCCCATATCAGCATCAGACAGCGGATTCAGCCTATCAGTTCACCCGTGCGGCACTGGCCAGAGGGCATGAGGTGCTGCGGGTCTTTTTCTATCATGATGGCGTAAACAACGGTACCCGGCTCACATCTCCCCCTCAGGATGATCGAAATATCGTCAGTCGCTGGTCTGCCCTGGCGGCGGAGCATGGGCTGGATCTGGTGATCTGCGTTGCTGCTGCCTACCGTCGCGGCATCCTCGACGAGAGTGAGATGAAGCGGCTGGATAAAGATGCCCATAATCTGGCTCCTGGGTTCAGAATATCCGGCCTGGGACAGTTGATAGAGGGCGTTGTGCTGGCTGACCGCCTGGTGGTCTTTGGAGACTGATGTGAAGATAAAAAAATGTCTCTATGTCAATCGGCGCGCACCTTATGGCACCAGCTATGCCCTAGAGGCCATTGATATGGTCTTGATCGGCTCCGCCTTTGATCAGGATATATCACTGCTCTTCATTGATGATGGCCTGTTTCAACTGAAAAAAGGGCAGGATACGGCCGATGTTGAGATAAAAAATCACTCACCCGCCTATCGTGCCTTTGAGATGTACGATGTGGAAAAAATCTACGTATCAAAAGAGGCCATGGCCGCGCGCGGTCTCAAGAGAGCTGATCTGCTGGTCGATGTTGAGCTGCTGAGCGACAGCCGGATCAAAGAGCTTATGGATGAACACGATATCATCTTCTCCTTTTAAGGCTATCCAATGAGTATTCTGCACACGGTCAACAAATCACCCTTTGAGAAGAACAACCTGGAAAGCTGCCTGCGCTATGCAAAAAATGGCAGTGCAGTGCTGTTGATTGAAGATGGCATCTATGCAGCACTGGCTGGAACTGCGTTTGAGAAAGCAGTGGTAACAGCCATGAGTGAGTTGGACTTTTACTGCCTGGCTCCTGATATGAAGGCGCGGGGGTTCTTGGAAAGCAATATGATTGATGGCATCAAACTGGTGGATTATGCCGGTTTTGTTGATCTTACAGTCGAATATGAGAAGGTTCAGGCGTGGTTATGAGTATTGAGGTAAATGGCAAGGTGCTGGAGACCGATAAAGAGGGTTATCTGCTGGATCTTTCCCAATGGGAGCCAGCAGTGGCGGAGACGATGGCTCGGGCAGATCGGCAGGAGCTGACCCCGGAACACTGGGAGGTGATCCACTTCCTGCGTGAATTTTATGCTGAATTTGCCATGGCACCCGCGGTGCGCATCCTCACCCGCGCCATTGGAAAAAAGTTTGGCAAAGAGAAGGGCAATGCCCGTTATCTCTATAACCTCTTCCCCTATGGCCCCGGCAAACAGGCCTGCCGTTATGCCGGGCTGCCCAAGCCATCAGGCTGCATGTGACCTGTATAAAAAACCATGTCTCATCTGCTTATCTCGGCGGCGCATAAATCCTCCGGTAAAACCACGCTTAGCATAGGGCTCTGCGCCGCACTCAAACAACAGGGGCTGACGGTTCAACCCTTTAAGAAAGGGCCGGACTATATCGACCCCATGTGGCTGAGCCGTGCAGCTGGCCGTGCCTGCTATAACCTTGATTTTCATATCAGCTCCCGGGTGGCAATAAAAGAGACCTTTGCACAACGCATGCAGGGTGCCGATATTGGCCTCATTGAGGGCAATAAAGGGCTCTATGATGGGCTGGATCTGGATGGCAGCAACAGCAATGCGGCACTTGCCACGCTGCTCAATGCACCGGTGATCCTGGTTATTGATGCACGGGGCATGACTCGTGGTATTGCCCCGCTGATCCTTGGCTATCAAGCCTTTGAGCCGGATATTCATATTGCTGCGGTCATCCTCAACCAGGTGGGGGGTTATCGGCATGAGGAGAAGCTTCGGCGGGTGATTGAACACTACACCGATGTGCCGGTGCTGGGTGCAGTACATCACGCACCCGAGATAGAGATCATCGAACGCCACCTGGGTCTGATGCCAAGCAGTGAAACCGCTGAACGAGATGAGATCATTGCGCGCATTGCTGGTGCGGTTGCCGACCAGGTTGATCTGGAGCGGGTGATCGAGCTGGCCGCCGTTGCCCCCACTATTGCCCCGGTTGCCCCGACTGCGGCAACAGCCTCTTTCGACAGAACCGTTCGGATCGGCATAGCGCAGGACGCCGCCTTTGGCTTCTACTATGCCGGTGATCTGGAACGATTTGAACAGGCGGGTGCCGAGCTCGTACCGTTCAATACGCTGACCGATAACAGCCTGCCAGAGGTCGATGGATTATTTATTGGCGGAGGCTTTCCAGAGAGACAGGTGGCGGCGCTGGCCGATAACAAAAGCCTGCGCCAAGCCATCCGTGATTTTATTGAGGCGGGTGGGGCGGCCTATGCCGAGTGTGGCGGCCTGATGTACCTGACGCGCAGCCTGAGCTGGAGAGGAGAAAAGCATGAGATGGCCGGTGCCATAGCCGCTGACTGCCTCATGTGCGAGCGACCGCAAGGTCGGGGCTATGTGCGCCTGCGCCAGACCGCTGATGCGCCGTGGGATCTGCCGTCAATCACGCCAAAAGAGATTGCTGCACATGAGTTTCACTACTCCAGGCTGGAGAATCTGGACGGGGAGATCAAATTTGCCTATGAGATGTTACGTGGCACCGGCATAGATGGTCACCATGATGGTATCATCTATAAAAATCTTCTGGCCAGTTACAGCCACCTTCAGGATACAGACCGCTACCACTGGGTAGCACATTTTGTTACCTTTATTAAGCGGGGCAGGTTGGGTCACAGCAAAGACCTGATTTGACTCTTTCTCCCATACTTGACTTTTAACTAGAGACGAAAACAGGCATGCCAAAACTTACTGATGCGATGACCAGTGACCATAAACGATGTGATGAAATCTTTGTTCAGGCCGAAGAGGCGGTATCAGAGGGAGATTGGGAGAAAGCAGCTGCCCTGTTCAAAGAGTTTGAAGAGGCTATTGAGCAGCATTTTTTAATGGAAGAGACGGTTCTTTTTCCGGCATACAGTGCAAAAACAAATCTGAGCAGCGTGACGGATGCCCTGATGAATGAGCACATGCAGATGCGCATTATGATTTTTGAAGCCGGAGAGAGCATCAAAGCCAAAGATCAGGAGCAGTTTCTGGGGCAGGCTGAGACACTGCTTACCATACTGCAGCAGCATAATAGAAAAGAGGAGTCCAAGATGTATACCATGGCAGATTCATCACTGCGTGGGGATATTGATGGGCTGCTTGAGAAGATGGGGATGGCTTAACCCAAGTTTAAGGCTTCCCCCAGGTCTTGAACCGCTTTTTGCAGTATTTCAGCAGCTGCTCATAATTGCGAAAGTGGAGCATGAAACCCTCTTCAGCCGGGGCATCGTATTCACACCAGCTGTTCTCATACTCGCGGCAGATAGCGGGGCGTGAGTTGTAAATCCCGCAGCTTCCGTCCTTTTGCAGATATGAGCAGCGGGTGTGGATCAGCAGATACCAGCCATCCGAGTCCTTGTAGGCTTCAACGCCTTCATGCAAGACCTGCCAGAGCAGATGCTCAAAATCAGCCTTTGAGCGCATGGAGCCAAGCGCCTCAGTAATATAGGTGCAGCATTTTGTACCTGGGCAAAAGCTGCATTTATTTTCAGTGGTTATTAGTGGTCTGTGTCGTGCCAAATGAACAATCTTCTGCAGCTATGAACCTGATGGTCTGGGGCGGTGCCTTCTACGGTGATTTTTTGCCGGTGATGAGCCCTTACCTGATCGGTGGGTTTTTCTTTCGGGTGAGCGTTTTCGACTGCCGGGATCTACCTCAGCCAAGAGCGCTGCGGTAATCGGCTCAATCGGCAGTTTATGACCAATGTAACTTTCGATGTCAGGGAGTGAGAATGCGTAATGCTCGCAGATAAAGCTGATCGCATCACCGCTGGCACCTGCGCGAGCCGTTCGCCCAATACGATGTACATAATCTTCCGCATCTTCCGGTAGATCATAGTTGAAGATGTGGCTCACATCGGGGATGTGCAGGCCGCGAGCCGCCACATCGGTCGCCACCATAATGGGCAGATCACCGCTTTGGAACTGTTCCAGCAGCCGCATCCGCTGTTTCTGCGGAACATCCCCAGAGAGGATGGCAGCATGCAGGCCGTTGCCCTCTAGAAACCCCCAGACCCGATCCGCTTCACGCTTGGTATTAATGAAGATGATGCTGCGCCTTGGATCCATCTGTCTCAGCAGACCAATGAGCAGAGGGATCTTCTCCTCATTAGCGGCCATATAGCAGGTCTGTTTCACCTTGTCGGCAGTAACCTTATCGGTCTCTATCTTCACTGCCTGCGGGTTGTTCATGTGCTCGTAGGCCAGTTCGGTGACCCGGAACGAGAGGGTGGCAGAGAAGAGTAATCCCAGTCGCTTTTCAGGTGGCGGCATGCGCCTCAAGAGAAAGCGGATATCCTTGATAAAGCCCAGATCGAACATGCGGTCAGCCTCATCCAGAACCACAACCTCGATCGCTTTTAGATTAAATATATGTTGCTTGAAATAATCAATCAGCCTGCCTGGGGTGCCGATGAGGATATCGACACCCTCTTCAAGCTGTTTGCGCTGCTGATCGTAGCCGGTTCCGCCAAATACCAGCCCCAATTTCAGGCCGGTATGCCGGCCAAGCGTCTCTGCATCTTTATGAATCTGAATAGCCAGCTCGCGGGTGGGAGCCAGCATAATGGCGCGAGGCTGGTTGGCTTTGCGATTGGGGTCAGGTGGTTGTTCAATCAGGCGTTGGAAGGTTGCCAGTAAAAACGCGGCAGTTTTACCCGTTCCGGTTTGTGCCTGGCCAGCAATATCCTGCCCTGCCAGAGCCAGCGGAATGGTCTTGGCCTGGATAGGGGTGCAGCTGGAGAAGCCGGCATCTTCAATGCCTTGCATGATGCTTTCAGCAAAATTAAAGCTGCTGAAACAGGTGTCCGTAAGGTGTTTATCTGTCATGGCGAGCTAGGATACAGCAATTTTGTATGCATTGGGGTTGAAAACTTTAGTTTATTCAGCTCAAATAGACCCACTAGGTGATAGCTGTAGTGCCGGGGGCGGCAAAAATGTAGTGCAGCCTGTCGATTCTCTGCTTAACTTCTGTCCCAAAGAAAATAAACATACAGCCCACTATTACCCTAAAAGTAAATTCCGTAACCTAGATTTGGAGAGTTTTTGTGAGTGAACAGATTGTCCATGTGACAGACGATACCTTTGAGGCCGAAGTTTTAGAATCTACACTGCCTGTGCTGGTGGATTACTGGGCAGAGTGGTGCGGCCCTTGTAAAATGATTGCCCCGGTGCTGGACGATATCGCCAGTGAATATGCAGGGCGCATTAAAATCGCCAAGCTCAACATTGATGAGAACCCGAATACACCACCTAAATACGGTATTCGCGGCATCCCAACACTGATGCTGTTCAAAGGGAAAGAGGTTGAAGCCACTAAGGTTGGTGCCGTCTCCAAATCTCAATTGACCGCATTCATTGATAGCAACCTCTGATTTTTAGCGCGTAAGTACTGGACGTATCCCCCCCAGCTGCTAAACTATAGGACGTTGGCGCTTACGAAAGCGCCGCGTCCTTCATAAATATAACTCCCGAAAACTCCGCACAGCAAACCCGATCCTGGGTTGCTCTGTTTGCATTATTTCTAATCTTCCAACATCACATCTTTCAAAAGTACACAAATGAATCTCACTGAACTCAAGAAAATGCCGGTTTCAGACCTGGTCGAGCTTGCCCGTTCCATGCGCATTGAAGGCATGGCCAGATCCCGCAAACAGGATCTTATCTTTTCCATTCTTAAGGCACATGCAAAGCGGGGCGAGGATATTCATGGCGATGGCGTGCTGGAGATCTTGCAGGATGGCTTCGGCTTTCTGCGCTCAGCGGACTGCTCTTATCTGGCTGGCCCGGATGATATCTATGTCTCGCCCAGCCAGATCCGGCGTTTTAGCCTGCGCACGGGAGATACCATCGCGGGCAAGATTCGCCCCCCCAAAGATGGTGAGCGCTATTTTGCACTGTTGAAGGTTAGTGAAATCAACTTCGACAAACCTGAAAATGCCAAGAATAAAATCCTGTTTGAAAACTTTACCCCGCTGTTTGCCAACAAGCGCCTGAACCTGGAGCTGGGCAATGGCAGCACCGAGGATATCACCGCCCGCACGATTGAGCTTTGTGCGCCAATTGGCAAAGGGCAACGAGGCCTGATCGTTTCGCCGCCCAAGGCGGGCAAGACCATGATGCTGCAAAATATTGCACAGTCCATCGGCCATAACCACCCTGAGTGTCATTTAATCGTGCTGCTTATTGATGAGCGCCCGGAAGAGGTGACAGAGATGGCGCGCTCTGTACGCGGCGAGGTGATTTCCAGTACATTTGATGAACCTGCCACCCGCCATGTACAGGTTGCAGAGATGGTTATCGAGAAGGCCAAGCGTCTGGTTGAACACAAGAGGGATGTAATCATCCTGCTGGACTCCATTACCCGTCTGGCACGTGCCTATAACACGGTTATCCCTTCTTCTGGCAAGGTGCTGACCGGTGGTGTGGATGCTAATGCCCTGCATCGTCCCAAACGCTTTTTTGGCGCGGCGCGTAATGTAGAGGAGGGCGGCAGTCTGACCATTCTTGCCACCGCACTGGTAGACACCGGCTCACGCATGGATGATGTGATCTTTGAGGAGTTTAAAGGTACCGGCAATATGGAGATCCACCTCGATCGTCGTATTGCAGAGAAACGCATCTTCCCGGCTATCAACATCAACCGCTCCGGTACCCGTCGGGAAGAGCTGCTGATGCCGCCGGATGAGTTACAGAAGATGTGGATTCTGCGCAAGATTTTGCACCCTATGGATGAGCTGGCCGCCATGGAGTTTTTGTACGACAAACTGAAAGCCACCAAAAGCAATAATGAATTCTTTGACGCCATGAGGCGGTGAAGGCGATGATTCTTGCGGCCGGCCGGGGTGAGCGTATGCGACCCTTGACCGACTGCACACCCAAGCCCCTGCTACAGGTGGCAGGGCAACCACTGATTGAGCACCATATCGAAGCGTTGGTGCAGGCCGGGTTTAAAGAGCTTGTAATCAACCACGCCCACCTGGGTGAGCAGATAGAAACAGCTCTTGGTAATGGTCAGCGCTGGAACATCAACATCCTCTACTCTCCTGAATCTGCCGGGGCACTTGAGACAGGCGGAGGAATCTTCAAGGCGCTGCCTCTGCTGGGCAATGCCCCCTTCGTAGTGATCAACGGCGATATCTGGACAGACTATAACCTGGCTCATCTCGCCCCCCCTGAAGATAAACTGGCACACCTGATATTGGTGGATAATCCAGCACATAACCCGGAAGGTGATTTCCTGCTATCCAGTGATGGCCTTTGCAGCGATGGGGCTGGCAATCGGCTGACCTTTAGCGGTATTGGCATCTACCATCCCGCACTCTTTGCAGCATGCAGGCCGGGGGCTTTTCCTTTAGTGCCGGTTTTAAAAGCGGCCATGATCGAAGGCCGAGTGAGTGGTGAGCACTACATTGGGCGGTGGGTGGATGTGGGTACGCCTCAGCGACTGGCAGAGTTGAATGCCACCCTCTCTGCATAGCACAAACTGCTGTGCCCTCAGAGCAAAACCTCTCTTAATAGCCTGAAGATGTCCTGTCGATTGAGCAGTTATAACGGCTAAGGTGGACGGTATCTGTGCGAATTTCCCCATCAGGTAGCAGCGTTAAGTGTCTGTAGCCAGGGGCTCTGTTATCAATCTCAAAATCCACAGATTTTGGGGCAAATTGGAAGCAGGTTGATGGTGTGCCCATTAACAGGACACCGTTGCGTCTCTCTTCAAATGACTGATGAACATGCCCGCATGTTATCCCTTTGATTTGCGGATGGCGGTCTGTAATGGCAAAAAAATCATTGGCATTGTTCAGCATTATGCGATCCAGCCACTGACTTTTAATGGCTACTGCGTGGTGGTGCAGGCAGATCAGTGTGTGGTGGTTCGGGTAGCTTGAGAGGGTCTCCTGAAGTTTGGCGAGTTGAATATCATCAAGCTCGCCTAGTGTGCTGCCTGGGCGGTTGGAGTCAAGCAGTATGATCGACCAGCCCTTTTTCTGTATGGAAAATGGTGTATCAATGGGGTTACCAGAGATGGCTTTGTCTAATATTTCAGGGTCATCATGATTGCCGGGCAGACAGTAGGTGGGAACGCCTAAATGGGTCAGCTCTTTTTTGAGCAGGGCGTAACCGGCTGGAGAGGCATCATGCACCAGATCGCCGGTAACCAGCGCCAGGTCTATCGAAGGCAGATGCTTGCGGGCATGGGCTATAACATGCTGGAGAGAGAGCAGCGTTCGCATTCCCAGCAGCCGTCCTTCGGGGGTCGCAAACAGATGAGGGTCAGACAACTGCAGAACTTCCAGTGAATCAGACGGGTGATTCCTGTTGCCCTCGCTTGCATTGTTGGTGCTGCCTTCAGACGTTGTCATGAAATAGTGGCGCTGAGTATGGATCAGCCCTGTAGTATTAAAATCCGGTTTTTAATTTGGCAGCTGCTCAGATTCTCCCTGAACTCCGCCATGCTAACGCTGTTTGTGCTACAGATGTTTTGACTACTCTTTGCCTTAAGCCTGGAAAAATCAGTTGAGCCTACTGCGGACGCTCAGCTGATTTTTCCAGGTTAAAAAGCATCCGTCGATGTAAAGAGACCAACCCGAAGATCCTTTGCAACGTAAATCTCCCGTCCATCCACCTCAACCACGCCGTCTGCCACGCCGAGCACCAGCTTGCGGCTGATGACCCGTTTCATGTCGAGGCGATAGGTCACCTTCTTTGCTGTGGGCAGCACCTGGCCGGTAAATTTAACCTCACCGACACCCAGTGCCCGACCGCGACCCGGGTTTCCGACCCAGGCCAGGAAGAAGCCGACGATCTGCCACATGGCGTCCAGGCCGAGACAGCCTGGCATGACCGGGTCGCCTGGAAAGTGGCATTGAAAAAACCACAGATCCGGGTGGATATCGAGTTCAGCAATAATCTCGCCTTTGCCATATTTGCCTCCTTCATCTGATATCTTGATGATCCGATCCATCATCAGCATGTTGGGTGTGGGTAACTGGGCATTGCCAGGGCCAAACATATCGCCATAGCCACATTTTAGAAGTTCATCGCGATCAAATGAGGTTGTTTTTGTCATATTGCCTTGTTGTCTCGTTAGTACTATTGGCGCAAACGCGCTAGTTTCCGGTTGCTCTCAGCTGCTGTCAACCAGCATTTTCTGATTTGTGGATCTATTTGCTGTTTTATATCAATTTTTTGATAATTGCCCCTTAATAAAGGGAACCAATTGGTCGATGGGAATCAGTTGAGTCTCTTTGTCCTGGCGCCCACGGTATTCAACCTGCCCCTCATCCAGGCCGCGCTCACCCAGAACGATGCGGTGAGGGATGCCGGTGAGTTCCATATCGGCAAACATAAAGCCTGCCCTTACATTGCGGTCATCCAGCAGCACCTCGATGCCAAGCCCCTGCAGTGTGTTATAGATCTTCTCAATGGCCTCTTGCACCCGATAGGATTTATTGAGCTTCATCGGCAGTAGCGCAACCTGAAAGGGAGCCAGAGCCGCGGGCCAGATGATGCCGCGCTCATCATGATTCTGTTCAATGGCTGCGGCAACCACGCGGGATACACCGATACCGTAGCAGCCCATTGTCATCGTGACCGACTGGCCGTTTTCATTGAGCACGTTGGCCTTCATGGCCTCGCTGTAACTCTTGCCCAGCTGAAAGATGTGGCCGACCTCAATGCCACGGGCAATCGTGAGTCTGCCCTGGCCATCCGGGCTGGGGTCGCCCTCCTGCACATTTCTTAGATCAGCCACGGTGGGTTCTGGCAGGTCGCGCTCCCAATTTACACCCATAAGATGCTGGCCGTCGCGATTGGCACCGCAGACAAAATCGGCCACATGCAAGGCGCTGCGATCCGCAATGGTCGGGATGCTCAGCCCCACCGGGCCAATGGAACCGACACCACAGCCGATGGCAGCACGGATGGCCTCATCGCTGGCCAGGGTGAGTGGCACTGCAACCTGTTCCAGCTTCTCTGCCTTGATCTCGTTCAGCTCATGGTCACCCCGTAGTAGCAGCGCAACCAGGCTGCCATCTTCGGCACCATTGACAATCAGGGTCTTGAGGCAGGAGGAGGTGGGTAGATTCAGAAGCTGGCTCACTTCTTCAATGCTGTGCTGGTTTGGTGTCTCTACAGCGGTAAGCTCCTGGCTGGGGGCAGGGCGTTCACCCGTGGGTGCCAGCGCCTCTGCCAGCTCCTGATTGGCGGCATAATCGCTTTCAGTCGAGAAGGCGATGGCATCCTCACCCGAGTCAGCCAGTACATGGAACTCATGGGAGGTCTGGCCGCCAATGCTGCCGGTGTCCGCCTGCACGGCTCGAAAATCCAACCCACAACGGCTGAAGATACGGCTGTAGGCCTGATACATCTTGTCGTAGGTCTCCTGCAGGGAGGCCTGATCCAGATGGAAGGAGTAGGCATCCTTCATCAGAAACTCCCTGGCGCGCATGATGCCGAATCGTGGGCGGATCTCATCACGGAATTTGCTCTGGATCTGATAATAGGTGGTGGGCAGCTGTTTGTAGCTGCGCAGGTCATTGCGCGCCAGATCGGTAATGATCTCTTCATGAGTGGGACCGAAGCAGAACTCCCGCTGGTGCCGGTCGGTGATGCGCAACAGCTCAGGGCCATACTTTTCCCAGCGGCCTGACTCCTGCCACAGCTCAGCAGGCTGTATAGCGGGCATCAGCAGTTCGCGTGCGCCGACACGATCCATCTCTTCCCGCACGATGGCCTCTACCTTGCGCAGGGTTCGCAGGCCAAGGGGAAGCCAGGTATAGAGTCCGGATGCCAGTTTACGGATCAGCCCGGCACGCAGCATCAACCGATGGCTGGCGATCTCTGCGTCGGCGGGAGTCTCTTTGAGGGTCTGAAGGGGAAACTGGGATGTGCGCATGGTGGTTCCAGGTGGCCAATAAATAGCGCCCTATTCTAATGCTGAATTTTAAGTTTGTCTCACTCTGGACGAAAAACTCAATAGGGCGCAGGTATACCAAGCGGGTATTTGTGTGGATATTTATTATGCGCAATCGAGGTTGTGAGTGACGGGATACCCAATACAGATGGAGGTTTCAGTGGTCTGCGGCTCTGCACGAAAGATGCAGTTGCTCCCGTTGCTGCTGCTTCTCTCCCTGTTTTTTTTATCCATGGTCATTGCCGACAGCAGTGGTATCAGCCCAAAGGCCATGGCCTGGGTGGTTGATCGGTATGGAACCTCAGCAAAAAGCCGCATTTTGGGGTGGCAGGATCTTATTGCGCGCAATCAAGGCCTGGATGAGCAGAGCCAGCTGGAGCTGGTGAACGATTTTTTTAATCAGGTACGCTATAGCACAGACGATGAGATTTGGGGTAAAACAGATTATTGGGCGACCCCGGTTGAGATGCTATCCATTAATGCGGCGGATTGTGAAGATTACTCCATTGCCAAATATTTCACCCTGCGCGAGATGGGGATGCCGATTGAGAAACTGCGTATAACCTATGTTAAATCACTGGAACTGGATCAGGCACACATGGTGCTTGCCTATTATGAGCACCCCGATGCGGAACCGTTGGTACTGGATAATCTTACAGACCGGATTGAAGTGGCCACGCAGCGCCAGGATCTGGTGCCGGTCTATAGTTTTAATGGTGATGGCCTCTGGCTTGCCAAGAGCCGGGGCAGGGGGAGACGGGTGGGGGGCTCTGGCCGCATTAGCCTGTGGCAGGATCTGATAGCCAAGATGGCCAGCGAGGTGGAGTGATGCTACTGCAAATACACGGGAGAAAATCATGACATTGTCGCGACAGCTGGTCATGCTGCTGACGGCGCTACTGTTGCTGGTATTTGCCGGGACATTCCTTATTACTGTACAAAATGCCAGGACATATCTGGAGCTGCAGCTTGAGTCCCATGCCCAGGATGCGGCAACCTCACTCGGGCTCTCTGTTTCACGACGCATCGTTGATGATGACCTGGCCATGGCCACCTCTATGGTCGATGCCATTTTTGACCGGGGCTACTACCAGATCATCAGGATTGAGAATATTCAAGGTGGCGTGCTGATCAATCGCGAGCTGTCGGTTCAGGTAGAGGATGTGCCCGCCTGGTTTATTGAACATCTGCCACTCAAGGCACCAAAGGGTGAGGCACTGATCATGGCCGGCTGGCGTCAGGCGGGGCGGGTGCTGGTACAGAGCCACCCTGGTTTTGCCTACCGCCAGCTGTGGGAAAATGTCACAGAAGTCTTTGGCTGGTTTGTCGTCAGTGCACTGCTTGTGATGGGTTTGGGCCTAGCACTGCTGCGCAGAGTACTCAGCCCGCTAAAGGAGATCGAGTGGCAGGCAGATGCCATCTGCAATCGTGAATTTCCCATCTTGGAAAAACTGCCGCACACCCGAGATCTGCGGCGCATTGTAGAGGCGATGAACCGCCTCTCAACCAAGCTCAGGATGATGCTGACAGAGCATGAAGATCTGGCTGCCAAACTACGTAAGCAGGCGCATCAACACCCTGTATCAGGGTTGGCAAACAAGCTCTATTTTATGGCGGCGCTAAAAAACCGTATGACCTCGCCAGAGGTCTGTTCACATGCGGTGCTTGCGCTTATTCAGCTGCGTGATCTGAAGGGATATAACCATAAACATGGCTATGCAGCGGGTGATGAGCTGCTGCGTCAGACAGTCACCCTGTTGCGTGATATCGCAGTGGACATTCCCCGCCACACCCTAGGACACCTTTCAGGTGGTGATTTTGCGCTGCTGGCGGAAGATTACAGTATTGCAGAGGGAGAGGCTTTGGGGCAGCGCATAGCTGAGGCATTGGCCGGTCTGAATGGAGATAAAACCATGCGGCCATCTGATAACGGGCATCTGGGAATCGTCTATTATGATGGCACTCAGGAGGTCTCCCAGCTGCTTATAGAGGCGGATAAGGCACTGCGCTGTGCACAGTCCAAAGGGGCTAACGGCTGGGCTCTTTTTGCACCGGAAGATGCCGGGGAAAAGGCTGTGCGTGGCGCATCTGAATGGCGATCCTTTATACAGCAGGCATTGGCAGATAACCGGGTCACCCTACACCTGCAACCGGTCTACAGCTGCCCGGAAAAATCGCTGCTCCATTATGAGGTGCTGGTGCGCCTGATAAGCAATGATGATGCAGAGCCGCTGCTGGTTGCCGGTGCCTTCATGCCGATGGCAGAGAGCCTTGGGCTGAGCTCAGAGATTGATAAGGCTGTTATTGCACAGGCATTGCAGCTGCTGGAAAAACATACAGGCCAAAGCTTTCGACTGGCCATCAATATATCGCCTTCATCACTTCAGTCTGAAGGTTTTCTGGATTGGCTCGAAGGAGAGCTATGGAGACACCGGCAGGCGGCAAAACAGATTACCTTTGAGCTGCCGGAATATGGCGCAGTTACTATGCTTGAACGGGTGCATGAGCTGATTAAACGTACAGGCAGCTGCGGCAGCCAGGTTGCACTGGATCATTTTGGGCGGGGCTTCAGCTCTTTTGCCTATCTGCACTCGCTGAAGATCAGCTACCTGAAAGTGGATGGCGGCTATCTGAGCCAGATTGATAAAAACCCAGACCACCGCTTTTTCATCCAGGCACTGACGGATATAGCACATGGCCTGGATATAGAGGTGATTGCAGAGGCTGTTGAGTCTGAAATAACCTGGCATTCACTGCAGAGCCTGCATGTCGATGGGGCGCAGGGGTACTACTTAGGACGCCCAGAACCGTATAACGATATAGCTTAGCCGGTTTCTGATTTTTCAGCACAGCGGATACACTGTGTGGTGGCGGGATTGATCTCCAGTCGCTTGATGCCAATCTCATCATCACAGACCCGGCAGTAGCCAAAGTCACCCTCCTCAATCCTGCGTAGCGCGGCACGGATCTGTTGCTGTTCAACTGCGCGACGGCGCTTTATCTCAAGAGAGACGGCCTGCCCCTGTAGGGCGTCCATCCTGGAGAGACGTCCAACCCGGGTTTGATCCAGCTCAACCGTTTTTGCTGCTTCATCCCCCATTATTTCCAAATCAAGCAGCTCTTTTTGCTGTCGCAGCAGCTGGCTCTTGAATCGCTTGAGATCTATCGCGTCAGACATGGAAATCAAACCTGAAAATAGCGAATGCTTTCCAGCAGTAACCGAACGACCCCACTGACCAGCAGTGCAGTACTGATAGAGAGTGCAACCGAAAACCAGGCCTTTTTTCGGCCAAGGGTTTTCAGCATGACGGCAAAGGTGGCTATGCAGGGTATGTAAAAGGTGAGGAAGATCAGGAAGGTGGTGATCTGCACCCAATCCAGATGAGCGCTGACATCAAATGTTCCCAGTGCCTGATAGATCATCAGCAGTGATAGCTCTTTGCGCAGGATGCCAAACAGGATCGGCACACCAAGCACTATGGGCAGCCCCAGCCACCATCCGGTAATGGGCGTAAAGAGGGTGTTGATGATACTGTCTGCACCCATATAACTGAGCAGCGCCAGCACCACGCTGCCGCCGACCAGCAGCGGGGTGACAATGGTGAGAATGTCGCTGGTCTGCGCCCAGGTCTTATGCAGCAGTGTCTGCCAGGCGGGGAGGGCATAGGGGGGGATCTCCTGTACCTGCCCCGGCCCGCTGTGTGGGTAGAGACGGGTCAACAGATTGCCCATCACGGCGATCACAATGATGCTCAACATGAAGATGGCAAAGACGCCAAGCCCTCCCAGATATTTACCCCCCAGGGCGAGGATGATTGCAGAGCGCGCCGAGCAGGGGACAAAGGTGATCAAAAGAGAGGCGATGAGCTGCTCGCGGCCACTATTACTTTTGGCCGCAGCAGAGATGGCAGGGACATTGCAGCCCAGCCCAAGCAGCATCTGCACTGCCACCTCACCGTGCAGGCCAATGCGGTGAAAGCCCCGATCCACTACAAAGGCGATGCGGTGCATGATGCCGGTCTCCTCCAGAAAGACCAGCAGCAGTACCAGTGGCAACATAAAAGGGATGACAATGCCGACCAGCCCGATCAGCCCATCGAGCACAGCCCGCCCCACTGTTCCGGCAAGTGATGTGGGTTGCCATGCGGCTGCCCAGTCGATCAGCCGGGCGGCGGTCATGCTGTCAAGCCAGCTGCTTACCTCGAACACCACAAACAGCACGCTGGCAAAGACGGCCAGGCTGCCTAGCAACCCCCACTGAGGATGCAGAAACAGCTCATCCAGCCAATAGCGCCAGCCGCTTCCCTCATGCGGTGCCCCCAAGCGGGTTGCCGCCTCGAACAGGCTGGCAGCCTGGTAGTGGGAATCGGCATGCAGCTCCTGAGCCAGAGGGCGGGGCAGGGTCTCTGCCGCTTCCGACCTAAGCCGTTCTATCTCAGGCAGCAGTTCGGGGAAGTGCTGCTGCATCTCCTGCTGAAAATAGCGGCTGTTGGTGGCCAGCTGCATGACCAGAAAGGCAGGCGGGATGCGGAATGCTTCATGCAGATCAGCACGATTCAAGGCGTCCGTCAGGGGTTTCAGGCTGTTGCGGATATGCGGGCTGGGCGGCTGTGGCAGCGGACATGCCTGTGCACGTACCGCCTTGGTTGCGGTAGCAAAGAGCGCGGAAATGCCATGCCCGCGCAGAGCCACAATGGGCATAACCGGGATACCGAGCCGTTTGCTCAGGGTGTTGGTATTGATGTGCAGCCCCTTGTGCCTGGCCTCATCCATCATATTAAGCGCCAGTATCACAGGCCGGCCAAGCTGGCACAGCTCCAGTGTCAGCTCCAGGTGGCGCTCCAGGCTGGTGGCATCAGCAACCTGAATAATCACCTCGGGTGGGGCAAAAGGGGCAGGGGGCTCAGTAGATTCGTGGATAGAGACCGGCGGCCGCTTGTCACCCCACAGCAGATACTTCAGTGCCACCAGATCATCATCTTGCAGATGTTGCAGCGAGTGGATGCTGGGCAGATCAATCAGGCTGGCCTCATCAAAGCCGATCTGGATAATGGATTCGCCATAGGCCCTGTCGGTGCCGGTCAGTTCACCTGTTTGGATCGAGGTGCTTGAGACAGCATCAAACAGTGTGCTTTTACCACTGTTGGGCATGCCAACCAGTGCGATGCGCAGGCGGTTATCACCACGAAAAAGGGTGTTGGAATCGGGAGCCGGGATCTCTTGGCTAAGGGGGTTATTCATCTGTTTATTGTCGCATGAAGAGGCGCATGAGGTTGCAAGATTAGCGTAGAATATCGCATCCATTGAAATTTGAGTGGCAACAATGACGCAAGCCGGTACGGAAGAGAAAAAGAGCAAATCACAGGTCAAACGCGAGATGCAGGCGCTACGTGATCTCGGCAAAGATCTGATTGAGCTGCCTGAGACCAGCCTGGGTAAACTGTCACTCTCTGAACGGGTGCATGATGCGGTAATGGCTGCAAAAGGGTTTAAGCGGGAGGCTCTGCGCCGACAGATTCAGCACATTGGCGTACTGCTGCGTGATGAGGATATTGAATCGATTCGGCGGCAGCTGGACGGGCTTGCCAAGCCGCACCGGGAAGCGGTGCAGGCCTTTCACCAGATTGAACAGTGGCGGGATGCGCTGATTGCGGGGGATTCAAATCTGCTGGAGGAGTTGATGATCCGCTTCCAGGGGATTGACCGCCAGCATCTGCGCCAGCTTATCCGCAACGCCAGAAGAGAGAGGGATGCCAACAAGCCGCCTAAATCAGCCCGGCTGCTGTTCAAATATCTCTCAAATCTGACTGACGGCTAACCGCCAAGGCGAATCTCCCAGCAGTTGTGGATGCGCGGGTTTCGTTCAAAATCCAGTGGCAGTGTCGAGCGGCTGATATCCTTTATCTGAAGCCCGGACAGCGCCTCTATGTCCATCTTGAATCGACGCAGGTTGTTAGAGAAAATTAACACCCCATCAGGCTCCAGCAGCTGCACTGTTTTTTTGATCAGTGAGACATGATCCCGCTGTACATCAAATGTCCCCTCCATCCGCTTGGATGACGAAAAGCTGGGCGGATCGAGGAAAATGACCCCATACCGATCTCCCTGTTTCAGCGCCTGATCCAACCATTCAAGACAGTTTGCCTGGTGGGTGCGATGATGATCATTATCAAACCCATTCAGTGCCAGATTGCGCCGCGCCCATTGCAGGTAGGTGTTGGACATATCCACAGTCAGGGTCGATATTGCCCCGCCCCTGGCCGCATGGACGCTTGCCGTGCCGGTATAGGCAAACAGGTTTAAAAAGTGTTTGCCCTTGGCCAGCCCGGCCAGCCTGCTGCGGGTGATGCGGTGGTCGAGAAAGAGGCCGGTATCCAGATAATCTTCAAAGTTGACCCAAAAGCGGCAGTCACCTTCATAGACCTCATGGTAGTGTCTGTTGCTGGCCAGCTTTTCATACTGTGCCGTCCCTTTCTGTTGGCGGCGCACCTTGAAAAATAGCCGGTCTTCCGGCAGTTCCAGCAGCTCCAGTATGATACTCAGCGCTTCACGGATCCTGCGCCGTGCATTTTGCTGATCAACATTCTTTGGCGCTTCATACTCCTGTACATGCACCCAGCTCTGCTCCCCCTGATAGAGGTCTACTGCAATGGCATATTCCGGAAGATCAGCACCATATAGACGGTAGCAGTGGATATTTTCGCGCTTTGCCCAGCGCCGCAGGTGTTTGAGATTCTTTTTTAGCCGGTTGGCAAACATCCGGGCGCCATGACTGTGTTTTTCTACAGGTAGCGGGGCAGGGCGCTGCTGGTTGGAGAGAAACAGCTCAGGCTTGATCTCAAAATGCAGCAATTTGCACTCGATGCGGCCATTATAGAGTGCATGTTTGCGTATTGCCCGCAGGCCAAGTTTTTTACCCAGCTCAGGGTTGCCGGTGATCAGCGAGGCACGCCAGCCTGAAAAATGCCCCTTTAGCAGCTGGCCGATTCGAAAGTAGAGATCCGCCAGATTGGACTCAGCCCCAAGGCGCTCACCATAAGGCGGGTTAATTACCACCAGACCGGGATGGTCGGGGTCAGCTGCCCGGCACTGCTCCAGCTCCAGATGGTCAATCCTGATGAATTCAGCCAGCCCGGCCTGTTCTATATTGGCCTGGGCCGCCCGCACCGCAGTTGGGTTGCAATCAGAGCCTTGGATGGTGGGTAGCTTTTTTAGCCCATCGGTCTTGCGTGCATGCGCCTCATCCAGCAACGCCTTCCAGACGGTGGCGTCATGCTGTTTCCAGCTCAAAAACCCCCAGTGCACCCGTTGCAGACCGGGGGCGATATCAGCGGCAATCAGGGCTGCCTCGATCGGCAGCGTGCCAGAACCGCACATGGGGTCGACCAGTGATCCGCCATCTTGCGCGATCTCTGCCCAACCGGCGCGCAGCAGAATGGCAGCGGCCAGGTTCTCTTTCAGCGGTGCCGTGACCCCCGATGCACGATAGCCACGCCGGTGCAGCGAGTCGCCGGAGAGATCCAGGCAGAGTGTTGCCTCATCGCGTCGCAGATAGACGTTGATCTGGATGTCGGGCTGCTCGGTATCGACCCAGGGGCGGGTGCCGGTGCGGCTGCGGAACTGATCGACGATGGCATCCTTGACCTTGAGCGCTCCGTAATGGCTGTGGGTGATCTGGGACTGTGAGCTGTTCAGCTCCACGGCGAAGGTTTCCGAGGGGGTAAAGTGGCTCTCCCACGGGATAGCGATCACGCCTTGATAGAGCGCATCCGGGTCAGCTGCGGGAAAGCGATCCAGCACCAGCAGCACCCGGTTGGCGATGCGCGACCAGAGGCAGATCTTATAGGCAGTAGCCAGAGTGCCGGTAAAATTTGCGCCTGCTCGTGTCTCCGTAACACCCTCAGCCCCCAGACATCGAAGCTCATCGACCAGGAGGGATTCCATATTCTTTGGCGTGGTAGCGAAAAACCGGTATGTCGTCATGGAGTGTCCACAGGCAGCAATAAAGCGGCATATTCTACCTTCTTATTCTCCGTTGGAGGGGCTTATTGGAAATTGCGCATAATGTATATTATGTTAAATGGCGTGGAGGCCAGTTGAGTTCAGCATAGCCATCACCACTCCTTTATATTTAGAGCAATTGATTTCAGAAGGTATGTCCTATAATCTTGATAAAAATGATTGGGAATAAAAAGGCGCTGAGAGTTCCCAATGGGATTGCTGCTCCCCATAATCTGAATCTTTGCGCCACTAGCTATATCTAAGGGGTCAAATATGAACAGGTACTCCAAAGCAGCACTCACTGCCATCTGCCTCTTTATCAGTAGCACTGTTTATGCTCAGTCCTCAGCTCCCCAAAACCCCATGCTGATTGAGGCAGGCAAGCGATTATTCAACTCTTTTTGCATCTATTGCCACGGTTATGATGGTTCTGGAACAGATGCTCCAGCGGCTAACCTAAGTGGCGTTCCAACGGGTGATCTTTCAAACAAGGCCTATATGTCTCTTCTCTCGGATGAGGAGATCATTAGCCGTGTTGCTTATGGCGAAGAGAAGTACCCCTACCTGCAGATGCCTGGCTGGCGATCCAATCTGGATAATAATAAAATTACGGCCATTGTCGCCTATGTACGCACACTGGCTGTGGACAAAGGCCCTCTTGACGGCCCTACGCCCACTGAGCGTCTTCAACGCTTTAACAATGACCCGCTTGAGAGAGGCCGGATCTATTTCTTGAGGTACTGCTCTGGATGCCACGGCAAGAGAGGTGATGGCAAAGGATGGATGGCAGCCAAAGCGCTGAATAAACCGACGCCTATTGGCTCTCCAAAAATAGCTCAAGCCCTTACTTACCAGAGTGTTAAGGCCTATGTGACCAATATTGACCGCTGGGACAAGAGCTATATGCCCGTCTTTTCAGAAGAGGAGATTATAGGCAAGCTGCCCGATATTATTGCTTATATCAAAACACTGCCCGAACAATATTAATGACCTCTGCAAGCGGGTATAATCCCGCCTTTTTCAGGCATAGGCAGTAAAGATCATGACCCACCACGCCATCAATGTTGATAAAGCTGAAATCAGGAAGTTTGAAGAGCTTGCCCATCGTTGGTGGGATCCCAACAGTGAGTTTAAGCCGCTGCATGAGATCAACCCGTTGCGTCTGGATTTTATTGATCAAACTGCAAAACTGGCTGGCAAGAAGGTTCTGGATGTCGGCTGCGGCGGCGGTATCCTTGCTGAAAGCATGGCGCAGCGTGGCGCAGATGTCAGTGGGATTGACATGGGTGAAGCACCGCTGGAGGTGGCTCGACTGCATCTGTTGGAATCCGGTCTTGAGGTTGATTATAAACGCATTCCTGCCGAGCAGCTGGCGGCCGAACAGCCGGAATCCTACGATATTGTCACCTGTATGGAGATGCTGGAGCATGTACCTGACCCCTCGTCCATTATCAAAGCCTGCGCAAAGCTGACAAAACCTGGGGGGCATCTCTTCTTCTCCACCCTTAACCGGAACCCCAAGGCCTACCTGTTTGCCATCGTTGGTGCGGAGTATCTGCTGAAACTGCTGCCAAAAGGTACGCATGAATTTTCAAAATTCATACGCCCGGCTGAACTGGATAGCTGGACACGTGCCGCCGGGCTGGAGACCAATGAGATCATTGGTCTGGTCTACAACCCCTTTAGCCAAAAATACAGCCTTGGCCCGGATATCAGTGTCAACTACATGGTGAGCTGCCGCAAAGAGATCGATGAGTAGCACCTCACCGGCAACCATTAATCGGGAGGCCATACGTGTCATTCTTTTTGATCTGGACGGCACCCTTGCAGATACCGCACCTGATCTGGCCTATGCACTAAACCAGACGCTAAAAAGGCATAACCACCCTGCCCTGCCATATGACCAGATAAAGCCAAAGGTCTCCCACGGTGCTTCGGCGCTGATTCGTTTGGGCTTCAATCTTACGCCTGATGATAAGGCCTTTGCCCCACTGTTGCAGGAGCTTCTACAGTGCTACAGCGCAAACATCCACCGGGAAACCAGGCTCTTCCCCGGCATGGAACAGCTGCTTGAAAAGCTGGAACAGCGCGGCATTGCCTGGGGCATTGTCACCAATAAACCCTCCCGATTTACTGACCCGCTGATGAAAAGCATGGGGCTAACCAATCGGGCTGCCTGTATCGTCAGTGGCGATACCACGATGAACAGCAAGCCTCACCCTGAACCAATTCTTCATGCCTGCAGGCTCGCTGGTGGGTACAGCCCAGAGGCGTGCCTCTATATTGGTGATGCAGAGCGTGACATTGAATCGGGCCTTAATGCCGGAACCGCTACATTGGTTGCAATGTTTGGTTATCTCGGGCCTGATGATCACCCTGAGCAGTGGGGGGCAGATGGCTATATAGCGCATCCAGAGCAGATCCTGGAATGGCTTGATGAAGGGTAAACACGCCTTTTCAGGCCGGGCGACCGCTCCTGGCTCAGGCCGCTATTACGCGATACGCATGGCCCCCCCTGCCCTGCGCAACCCGCTTGCGCTGATATTTGAGTGGCAGTGGGAGCTTCAGGCCATCTATTACCGCTGCACCGATCCCGGCATCGCTTTGACCAAGCTTCAGTGGTATCGGGATGAGTTTGCCAGGGCGCTAAATCATCAGTCACAACATCCCCTGTTAATCCTGTTGGCAGAGACGGTACAGTCCCACCAGCTACCAACCCAACCCTTTCTTGATATGGCTGATGCGGTGGAGATGGAGATCCGGGGCATCATCCCAAAGGATATATCCGCACTGAAAGCAGATGGCCAGCTGGGCAGTGGCAATCTGTTACAACTGATGACCCGAATAGGTGGCGGCAGTGAACAGGAGCTTATATGCGCCCATCAGCTTGGTGCGCCTCTCAGACTCATTGAGATAATCCAAAACCTTGGGCAGGATCTCCAGCTGGGCGCTTGCTTTCTGCCACTGGAACTCATGGAGCAGCACAACCTGCAGCCCACTCAGCTTGCAGAACCAGAGCATCAAAAGGCACTGCACGCGCTCTTGGCAGGGCTGGCAGCGCAGGCAAAGAGGTGGCATACCTCGGCACTCAATGGGCTATCTGGCCACAAGCACCCTGCCCTGGTTCCCGCGCTGGCACTGGCAGCATCCCATAAGAGCCTCCTGTCTGAACTGGATAAGGCCGATTTTACCGTGCTGACCCAGCGAACAAGCCTCACCCCGCTACGAAAATTATGGATCAGCTGGCGCACTTATCGGCAATATCGATAAAAACTGCTCGAACCTTTTCTCACGTCTCTTTAAAATGGCTCCCTATGAACAGCTATAACCCCCCAAAAGACCTACTGGCCGGACGCACTATATTGGTAACAGGTGCTGGCAGTGGCATCGGCCGTGCCGCAGCTGAAACCTTTGGCAAATATGGCGCAACAGTCATATTGCTTGGCCACAATATCCCGGAGCTAGAAAAGGTTTACGATGCCATTGATGATGCCGGCAGTCCGCAGCCTGCAATCTACCCGCTAAACCTTGAATCAGCCAAAGACACCGATTGTTATAAACTGGCTGAAACAATCGAAAACGAGTTTGGCTCGCTGGAAGGCCTTCTTCACAACGCAGCTCAACTGCCTTCACTGGCTCGGATCGATGATTATGACCTGGCAGCTTACTACAAGGTCATGCAGATCAATCTTAATGCCCCCTTCATGCTGACCCAGGCCTGCATGCCGTTGCTTCGCAAAACAAAAGATGCCTCTGTGATTTTCACCTCAGACAGGGTTGGCCGCAACGCAAAAGCCTACTGGGGGGGGTACGCTATATCCAAATTTGGCATTGAAGGGCTGATGCAAGTGCTGGCAGAGGAGACCCGCGACAGCAGCAATATCCGTGTTAACAGCCTGGATCCCGGCCCAACCCGAACGCTGCTCAGAGCCGGGGCATACCCAGGTGAAGATCCAAACACGCTCAAGCCACCCGAAGCGTTGATGCCCCTCTACCTCTGGCTTATGGGGCAAGAGAGCATTGGAACACACGGGGAGCGCATTACCGCTGAAAAGTGGCAGCCACCACAATAGGCCATTGTGGTTCATTATAGGAGCCTGTCCGAGAATAGGTAAATTTGCGATTTGTCAAAAATCAACCCCCCCTTTAAATTCAATGAGTTAAAAGCATTGATCCACAAAAAGCCGAGTTCTCGGACAGCCTCCTAGGAGGCTGTCCGAGAATAGGAATCATGGTGAGGGGAAGCTGGTTTGAGTCAGGTTTTTTCATTATTTGAGGCGAATATTGGGCATATTTAACGAAAATAATGGAGAAATCTGGCCAAATCCAGCTTTTTCTCACTGTGGTTCCTATTCTCGGACAGCCTCCTAGGTACGATGCTGCCGAATGCCTTAGATCATGCCACCTGAAATCCTCTATACCAGCCTTCTCAAGCGCAGTCTTCCCGTGATACGTCCCTTTTGCAGATCCACATCTGCCCAGCTCAGACTCATAAGCTCAGCCTGCCTCATACCCGTCGACAGAGCTAGAACGAAGGCGATATTCAGGTAGAGATTCGAAGATTCGCAGCAGACCCAACTCAGGCGCGTCAGCTCTCCTTCAGTAACTGTCCCATCTGGAGCAATTTCATCTTCACTCAAAAACCGTACGCGGCCACGGGGTGGTGTTGGCTTTCGCACCTTGCGCATGGGGGAGTCATCAAGCCAACCCCACTCATTAACAGCGATAGTGAAAAGCATGACTAAACACTCAGTAATCATCGAGGGCGTGACATCTGCCAGGAGGTGAAACCCGATCTGGTTGCGAAACCATTCAAGCTGGGTTTTTCTGATCACGGGCCAGCTTAGGCTTGATTGGAAGGATTTCCTTGATGTATAGGTCAATCAATTCAGCCAGCGTATGCATGCCCGCATAATGGTGCAAAAAGGCACTTTTTACCCAAGCACGGCTCAAGGTAACCTTGACTGCAACGGCTTGTTTTGTGAAGTATCAGCGTGGAAAACGAAAGGAGAAAATCATCCGGTTAAACCGTGCGCTACTTTGGTGGATTGTTGCCAGAGAGTGCGCCGCCAGTGCGCCATCTTGCTTTCACTAAAAGTGAATATTGTAACTCATTGATTTATATGGAGCCGATGAGCGGATTCGAACCGCTGACCTACGCATTACGAATGCGTTGCTCTACCGCCTGAGCTACATCGGCCTTTTGCGAGGACTGGCGAGTATAATTAAATGGTTGCCTGGGTACAACCAGCGCATCTTCAGGCTTCAAGCATCTTGCAGCGCTTTAGGCAGGTAGAAGACAATATCCTCCTCCCGACCCTCTATCTGCTTCACACCACAGACACCTCTCTCTTTAAGATGTTCAAGCACCTCTTCCACCAGCACTTCTGGCGCGGAGGCACCCGCCGTAACGCCGACCTGATCTACATTTTCAAGCCACTCTTTTTGAATATCCTCTGCACCATCAATGAGGTAGGCATCCTTTCCTAATTTATGGGCAATCTCTTTGAGCCGATTGGAGTTGGAGCTGTTGGGTGATCCAACAACCAGCACCAGGTCACACTCTTTTGCCAATGTCTTGACCGCATCCTGGCGGTTTTGGGTGGCATAGCAGATGTCATTCTTTTTAGGGCCCTGAATAGCAGGGAAACGCATCTTCAGTGCATCGACTATGGTGGCCGCATCATCAATCGAAAGGGTTGTCTGGGTAACGAACGCCAGGGTATCAGGGTTGCTTATGCATAATCTCTCTACATCTTCTGGTGTATCCACGACATAAATGCCACCCTGCCCATCGCTGCTTTCATACTGCCCCATGGTGCCAACAACCTCGGGGTGTCCACGGTGACCGATAAGCACAACCTCCTGGCCTGCACGCGCATAACGCGCCACCTCCAGGTGCACCTTGGTCACCAGGGGACAGGTGGCATCAAAAACCCTCAACCCACGTGCCTCTGCTTCTGCACGAACCGCCTTGGAGACCCCGTGGGCACTAAAGATAACCGTGTTACCATCAGGTATCTCAGCAAGTTCATCTACAAATAGCGCGCCTCGCTGGCGCAGACCATCCACTACAAAGCGATTATGCACCACCTCATGGCGCACATAGATCGGAGCACCAAAGATGTCCAATGCGCGCTCCACTATATCAATGGCACGATCAACACCCGCACAAAAACCACGCGGGTTTGCAAGCAAAATATCCATAGGCAAACATCATTTTGAAGTTAATATCGAGAATCCTGAATAGTATCAGAATCATGCCTGCAAGTAATTTGGCCGGCCTCATATCAGGGCTTCCCATTCTGCTATGCGATCCGTTGCCATCCGGTTTATTATATTAAAGAAATTTCCGCGCCATCCGATACAGGGGGTACTCATGGACGCTCATAGCAATCTTTAACAGAGCTTTTTCACGCCCAATGCAGCCACCCTTCAGTTCTGATGTAACCAACAGCTCTCTCCAGCGTGAAAAAGAGCGCCTTGAGGTTACACTCGCCTCTATTGCAGATGCGGTAATCATTACTGATAAAAAGCGGCGTGTTGAGTTTCTGAACACCTCTGCAGAGCAGCTTTGCGGATGGCGCAGCAGTGATGCCATTCACCGCCCTTTGGACGAAGTACTCAAAATGATGCCTGCAGCAACAGTTCAGGAGGATGCCGAGCTGCAGTATCTGGATGCCGGGCTGGTTCTGGTCAGCACCAACGGCACCCAGTTTCATGTTGAACTCTCCGTTGCAAGCCTAACGGATGGCGATGGCGGCAGCTCAGGATCCGTTATCGTGTTCCGGGACATCAGCCAGTCACGCCGCATGGAGGCTCGCCTGTTTTGGCAGTCAAACCATGATGCACTGACTGGCCTGGAGAACCGTAACCGCTTTGAACAACGGCTGAGCAACCTTCTCAGCAGCTCAAGAAGCAGCAGTGATGAGCATGCGCTGCTCTACCTCGATCTGGATCAGTTCAAGATCATCAATGACACCTGCGGACATGCTGCGGGGGACGAGCTGTTACGCCAGCTTAGCAGCATCCTCAAGTACAAGATCCGTGCTTCAGACCATCTTGCCCGGCTGGGGGGTGATGAATTTGGCATCCTGCTGCCCGACTGCCCACTGGATGCGGCCATTCGATCTGCAAATGACCTGCGCTCCACCATCAAGGACTTTCGCTTTACCCATGGTGGAAAGCTGTTTGCCATCGGCTTTAGCATGGGGTTGGTGCCTTTTAACGGTACCACTCAGGATTCATCCGGCATTATGATCTCCGCAGATACTGCCTGTATCACCGCAAAGGATGAGGGACGCAACCGCATTCACATCTTTGAACATGGCAAGAGTGAAGCCTCTCGCCGCCATGGTGAAATGCAGTGGGTATCAAAGATTCACAGCGCGCTCGACAATGAGCAGTTGATACTGCACAGCCAGGCCATCATCCCCCTGAACCAGCAGAGCAATCTGCCACCCCATCGGGAGGTGCTGGTGCGCCTTTTTGAAGCGGATGGAAAGCTGATCCCACCGGCTGCCTTTATCCCTGCCGCTGAGCGATACAACCTCATGCCTGCGGTAGATCGTTGGGTGATTACGGCATCCTTTCAATATCTGGCCAAACTGCTCCGACAGGGGGATGTTGCCCCTTTTATCCTGAATATCAACCTGTCAGGTGCCTCCTTTATGGAAGAGGGCTTTTGCGACTTTACAACCAAACAGCTTGCGAAGTATGCCATTCCGCCAGAGATGATCTGTTTTGAGGTGACCGAGACGGCCGCAATCGCCAACCTGGATGAGGCGCTCCATTTTATCAATGCCCTGCGTGATGTGGGCTGCAAGTTTGCACTGGATGATTTTGGCAGCGGCCTCTCCTCTTTCGGCTACCTCAAACACCTTCCGGTTGATTACCTCAAGATCGACGGCGCATTCATCAAAGATATTTTAAATGACCCCATCCATGCCGCCATGGTCGAGGCCATCAATCAGGTGGGGCATGTGATGGGGATAAAAACAGTCGCTGAATTCGTTGAAGACGAGGCGACACTGCTGCACCTGCGAAAGATAGGGATAGATTACGCCCAGGGCTATCACATCGAAAAACCATCTGAACTCTGCTGGTAACCGCTTCTATTTTTTCTCTTCTGGCTTGCGCACACGCAGCGAAAGCTCTCGTAACTGCTCGATGGATACCGTGGATGGTGCCTCTGTCAGCTGGCAGGCTGCCGTCTGGGTTTTGGGGAAGGCCATCACATCACGAATAGAGCTGGCACCCGCCATCAGCATCACCAGTCGATCCAGGCCAAAAGCAAGGCCACCGTGCGGCGGACAGCCATAGCGCAACGCCTTGAGCAGGAAGCCAAACTTCTCCTGCGCCTCTTCATCGCCAATACCCAGCAGTTTCAGCACCTTCTCCTGCACCTCTGCGCGGTGGATACGGATAGAGCCGCCGCCAATCTCTGTGCCGTTCAGCACCATATCGTAGGCACGCGAGTCACAGGCGCCCGGATCACTCTCCAGCAGGCCGAGGTGCTCCTCTTTGGCGGCGGTAAAGGGGTGGTGCAGTGAACTCCAGCGCTGGTTTGGCTCATCCCATTCGAACATGGGGAAATCCACCACCCACAGCGGTTTCCACTCCCCCTCCAGCAGGCCACGATCATGCCCCAGCCTGGCGCGCAGTGCGCCCAGTGATTCATTAACGATGTGGGTTTTATCTGCGCCAAAAAAGATCAGGTCACCATCTTCGGCAGCGACACGCTGCATAATGCCATCGACCGTCTCATCCGGCAGGAACTTCAGGATGGGGGATTGCAGCCCCTCTCGCCCTTTTGCCAATTCGTTGACCTTGATATAGGCCAGCCCTTTCGCGCCATAGATGCTGACATATTTGGTGTAGGCGTCGATCTCTTTGCGTGACAGTGTGCCACCCTGGGGCAGACGCAGCGCAGCCACGCGCCCGTTCGGATCCTTGGCCGGGCCGGCAAACACCTTGAACTCCACCGCCTGCATCAGATCTTCCACATCCACCAGCTCCAGCGGTATGCGCAGGTCGGGGCGATCACAGCCAAAGCGCCGCATCGACTCGGCATAGGTCATACGCGGGAAGGGGTTGGGCAGCTCCTGATTCAGTGTCTCTTTGAACAGGCCGCGAATCATCTCCTCCATCAATGCCATGATGGCGTCCTCATCCATAAAGGAGACCTCGATATCCAGCTGGGTAAATTCAGGCTGACGGTCGGCACGCAGGTCTTCATCCCGAAAGCAGCGCACAATCTGATAATAACGATCCATGCCAGACATCATCAGCAGCTGTTTAAAGAGCTGTGGCGACTGCGGCAGGGCAAAGAACTGCCCCGGATGGGTGCGGCTTGGCACCAGATAATCACGCGCACCCTCGGGGGTGGCCTTGGTCAGCATGGGGGTTTCGATGTCAAGAAAACCGTGCTCATTCAGAAACCGGCGCAGCTCGGTCGCCACCCTGGAGCGCAGGCGCATACGCTCCTGCATCTCGGGACGCCGCAGGTCGATATAGCGGTAACGCAGACGCAGCTCTTCGGAGATGTCACTGTCATCGAGCTGAATAGGCGGGGTGTCGGCACGGTTCAGCACCTCCAGTTCCAACCCCAGTATCTCTATTTCGCCAGTCGGCATATTGGGGTTCTTTGTACCCTCTGGGCGGGCGCGCACGCGGCCTTTAACACGCAGAACAAACTCGCTGCGCACCTGCTCTGCGGTGGCAAAGATAGCCGGGAGATCCGGGTCATACACCACCTGAACCAGCCCTTCCCTGTCACGCAGGTCGATAAAAATAACGCCACCGTGGTCGCGCCGACGGTGCACCCAGCCGCAGATTTCGACCTCTTGGTCAATATGAGAGGCATTCAGGTGTCCGCAATAATGGCTGCGCATAATAATGGTTTTCCTAATTGGAGTTTGTCTGTTTGGATTGTCTGAGGGTGCTTTTTAAGGCTTTGAAAACAGCGGTTGTTATTCAGCAGCCGGGCAGCTTCCCGTTTTTGCACAGGGCGGCGTTGAATCCTTTTTGCCCCCATCATGGAGATTCTTCTTCTGACCGCTTTTAAAATCGGTCTCATACCAACCGCCGCCTTTCAGGCGAAAGCCCGCAGCAGAGATCAGTTTTTTTAACGTGGGTTCACCGCATGCGGGGCACTCTGTTCGCGGCGCATCGCTCATCTTCTGTAACACTTCTAACTCATGACCACAGTCGTCACAACGGTATTCATAAATCGGCATGGCAAAATCCTCAGAAACCTGCCGCTCACACTCATTCTGGGATGGTGATGGGCGGAGAGATACAATCTAAAATCGTCGCGGATTCTACCACAAAAGAGCCTCTTTGGTGGCGAGTTGCATTCCCGGCCTGGCGCGCCCTTTCAGGGCGACAGATATCAGGATTCAGTATCAGAATCCTCGCTCTCTTGTCGCCTCTTCTGTAGCCATTTGCCCTGGCTTCTCAGCAGATAACGGATCAGTATGTCGCGGTCTGCCTCACGTATATTTGAAAAATTGACGCGCAGGCAGTACGGCTCTTCCTGGCTCCCGCCCCCTTCATTTTCAACACACTCCACCACTTCGCCATAAATCATCATGCCCGTCATTTCGGGCATCAATAGCAGCTTGAGTTCCAGGGTCTCTCCTTTTTCATGTGGTTCAGCACTGCTAAAGACGATGCCTCCCGCACTGATGTTGACCGCTTTCGTTGCCTGATTTGCGGTCTCCTCTTCCTGCACCAGAAAGGCCCGCCCCAGAATATTGAGCTTTTGATCCAGGATTTTGATGCACGCTGCAACATCTGGCGCTGTGCCTTCAATACGGCGCAGTTGAACAATCATCTGCTGCGACATGGCGGTAAAGCTGCTCATGACAGTGAAATTGGAGGCTACTCCTCTCTCCAACTGCTCTATGAGTTCCGGCAACTCCTCACTGGAGACCGCACGGTAGCCCAGCTTTACAACATCATCAATGCGGAAATAGCTTCTCCGCTCATCGGTTAACCATTCGCTGTTTTTATCGTTCAATTGGGATCTCCTAAATCAAATCCTCGACACTGATGACCTCTTCTTGCCGGAGATCATCTTCTGGCACAATGGCTGGCGCTGCATCATCAGGATTCATCTCCGTAACCGGCGCAATTATATCCTCTGGTTCAACAGCAAAAGGCAGCTCTTGTGGAGCCGAGTCCAATATCCCAGGCTGCGGCAGCCCCATATCCGGCTCTATTATCGGCTCTATTGCTGGCTCAACAGGTTTAGTCACGGCCGGAGCTTCCAGAACATCCTCTTTTTCACGCTTGATAATCAGCTCCACACGCCGGTTGAGCGCACGATTTTCAGGCGTGTCATTTGGAACCAATGGATCAGAATCAGCATGGCCTTCAAGCAAAAAGCGCTTGGGATCCAGCGTTGGATCTGCCAGTATGGCATGTGCCACGGTTACTGCTCGCGCGGTTGACAGCTCCCAGTTAGAGCGAAACCGTTCGGTAGAGATCGGCACATTATCCGTATGACCCGCCACTACAACCTTACCGGGCCGGGTTGATATGGCTACGGTTATGCGATCCAGAACGTCAACAAACTCCGGGCGCAGATCCGCACTCCCGGAGGGGAATGATCCCTTTTCGTTGATGCGGATTATGACATTGGCACCGACCACCTCAATCGTCACCATCCCCTCATCAATCTCCTTTTTCAACGACTTTTTCAGCTCTTCGGCCTGATCTTCCGCCTCTGCCTTAAGCCGCTCTTCAGCCGCATCCATAGACATTGCATCTGCATTTGCTTCACCCGCTTTTTCCGGGCCGTCATTAACCTCTAAACGCTCCTTCTCCTCCTCTGTTGTCTCCTGCCTTACCGTTTCTGTTATCGCGGGGTCTGATATAGATGGGCTGAACTCCAATGCTACAACACTGATTCCCCTTACGATTTCATTTATTGGTATCTCTTTTTGCACACCAAAGGCATCTTTCATGGATTCTGCCATTTTCTTAAAACGGATGGCGTCCATCTCGGCAAAAGACAACAGCAACACGAAGAAGCACATCAGCAGCGCCATCATGTCGGCAAAGGTGGCCATCCAGGCAGGCAGCCCCTCTTCACATTCACACACATGCTCTTCTGTTTCTTCTGCCACCGTCTATTCCTTTACCAAAAACATACGATTATCCTAGAATCTGCAGTTGGACGGGGTGGAGTGCGTGCTTGCGGGGGTGTATGGCAAGGCGCAACGACGTAGAATAGTTATTCTATTCCAAGGAGTTGCAACACGGCCATACGCCGCCGCAAGCGTGCAATCCGCCCCGTAGCGTAGCTCACCCGGCAGGTGAGTTGGATAAAGACATAAAACATTATACATATCAATATGTTGATCTATCCTCATAGCGGTCAACTGCGGAATCTAGGATTATTACTCTTCATCTCCCGATGGGCGTTTTCCAGCGGGCAGATAGGTGCAGAGCAGCTGTTCCAGCACACGGGGGTTCATCCCCTCCTGAATACCGCCAATGGTTTCCATTATCAGCTTTCGGTTCAGCTCCTCCATCTGGCTTGAGCGTTCTAGCTTAATAGCAATGGGCTGCGCAAACACATTGGCAATCACAGCGCCATAGAGTGTGGTCAACAGCGCCACCGCCATTGCAGGCCCAATACTGGCCGGATCCGACATGTTGGCCAGCATCTGCACCAGGCCGATCAAGGTACCAATCATGCCCATTGCCGGGGCACAGACCGCCATGTTTTTAAACATGACAATTCCCACCTTGTGCCGCTGGATGGTCTGGTCAATATCCTTGCTCAGCATCTTTTTAACCAGCGCAGGGTCATGCCCATCAACACATAATCCAACCCCTTTTTCCAGAAAACTGTTTGATATCTCCTGGCTCTCCAGCGCCAGCAATCCATTTTTGCGTGCAATGTCCGCCAGCTCGACAGCCTCTTGAATCAATAATTGTGAATCATAGGTTTGATATAAAAACGCCTTCAAAGCAGTGCCAAATGCAGAGATAAAATCCTTTATCGTCACCTGCATCAAGACCACAAAAGCGGTACCACCTACCACGATCAGTATGGAGGGGATATTTATAAACAGCATCAGATCGCCACCCGATACAATGGCACCTATGATGATGCCAAAACCACCCAACATGCCAATTAGTGTTGCAATATCCAATTGCCCAGCTCCCGTTGATTATTTACATTCAATAGTTACCCATCTGGTATCAGGGCTTAATATTCAGATTCAGAAGATGCTGTAAAAGATAGCGGGTAGCCCCCCGATAACTTTAATTCATAATCTGCTTTTTAATGGCTATCATGCAGGGCAATAACTCAATCTCATCAGGAGCATCCACTGTGCCGCACCAGCCAAAAACCATATTGATAACAGGGTGTTCCAGTGGGATTGGGCGCTGTGCCGCCGACACACTCAAACAGCGCGGCTATCGGGTTTTTGCCTCTGCACGCTGTCAGGATGATGTTGACCGGCTGTTGGCTGATGGCCTGGAGGCCTTGCAACTGGATCTGCAGGATAGCGACAGCATCCAGCTGGCGGTCGATACCCTCCTCGCACGTACCAATGGCCGGCTTTATGGCCTGTTCAACAATGGTGCCTATGGCCAGCCGGGGGCGGTGGAGGATCTCTCCACCGACGTGCTTCGCGCCCAGTTTGAGACCAATCTGTTCGGCTGGCACGAACTGACCCGCCGCATCATCCCGGTTATGCGCAGCCAGGGAGAGGGGCGAATTATTCAGAACAGCTCGGTATTGGGATTTGTCGTTATGGCCTATCGCGGAGCCTACAATGCCAGTAAATTTGCCCTGGAGGGGTTGACCGACACCCTGCGCCTGGAGCTGCAGGGGAGTGGCATACATGTCTGCCTGATTGAACCCGGCCCCATCGAGAGCCGATTCAGGGCCAATGGCTATGCCATGTGGAAACAGCATATCGATGCCACACAGAGCGTTCACAGAAAAGCGTACGAGGTGATGATTCAGCGGCTGCAAAAAGAGGGGGCGGCCACCCCTTTTACCCTGCCACCGGAGGCGGTGGTAAAAAAGCTGATCCATGCCCTGGAGAGCCCACGACCCAAAGCCCGGTATTAT
>JALSJZ010000174.1 GCA_026989135.1 Sedimenticola sp.
GATGGTTTGAGCCAGATTTTTTCATTATTTGAGGCGAATATTGGGCATATTTAACGAAAATAATGGAGGAATCTGGCCAAATCCAGCTTTTCCTCACTGTGGTTTCTATTCTCGGACAGGCTCCTAG
The DNA here is from genome assembly GCA_026989135.1 of Sedimenticola sp. Classification (GTDB taxonomy): domain Bacteria; phylum Pseudomonadota; class Gammaproteobacteria; order Chromatiales; family Chromatiaceae; genus WFXD01. Next base: position 128 of record JALSJZ010000174.1, read on the forward strand.
AGCGCCTACTTTTGGTGCACTAAAGTGCATAGTTTTGACTAGCGATTTGAGACAATAAATAACTGAGGAATATACAATGTCAAAAAGAGTAAGAAAGGTTGTATTTCCAGTGGCGGGGATGGGTACACGATTTCTTCCCGCCACCAAAGCCAGCCCCAAGGAGATGCTGCCGGTGGTTGACAAGCCACTGATTCAATATGCAGTGGAAGAGGCGATAGCGGCAGGTGCTGAGGTGATGGTATTTGTTACCGGGCGTAACAAATATGCCATCTCAAACCATTTTGACACCGCCTATGAGCTGGAGAGCGAGCTGGAAGAGCGGGGCAAGGAGAAGCTGCTGAATATGGTGCACAATATTGTGCCGCCGCATGTCTCCTGCGTCTTTATCCGCCAGTCCATGCCTTTGGGTTTGGGGCATGCCGTACTCTGTGCCGAACCCATCGTGGGTGATGAACCCTTTGCGGTCATTCTTGCGGATGATCTGATTGATGATGGTGGCAGTGGCTGTCTCTCCCAAATGGTTCAGGCATTCTCAGATACGGGCAGCACCGTTTTGGGTGTAGAGCGAGTCACCAAAGAGGAGACAGACAAGTACGGGATCGTTGATACCGAAGGTGATGAGCAGCTGCTCGAAGTAAAAAGCATTGTAGAGAAACCAAAGCCAGAGGATGCGCCATCCAATCTGGCGGTGGTGGGTCGGTATATCCTGACCTCAGGGATCTTCGCCCAGCTGGCACAGACCGGGCGTGGCGCAGGCGGCGAGATCCAGCTCACAGACGGCATTGCGCGGCTGATGGAGAGAGAACAGGTCTTTGCCTACCAGTTCAAAGGCAAACGCTATGATTGCGGCAGCAAGCTGGGGTATCTGATGGCAACAGTTGACTATGCCCTGCAACATCCTGAGCTGAAAGAGGATTTCAAGGCATGGCTGGAGTCGCGTTTCAGTTAGCCGCCCGCATCGCTTCGACCCGGCCAAGCATCCGGCCTGCTTCTGCCCCTATATTGCCATTTGGATCCAGCGCCTGTGCCTTGCGCAGCGGGGCTTCGGCCTCTTCGTGGCGACCCAGTGACAGAAGTATAAAGCCCTTGCTGAGTCTGGCGTATTTGTAGTCGGGGTTTGCGCTGATTGATCGCTCCAGTGCCTCTAGTGCCGCCTGCGAGTTGCCGGTGTAGTGGTACGCAAGCCCCAGGTCATTCAGCGCATCAAAATCCTCGGGGTTAAAGATTATTGCCCGCTTGTAGATCGGGATCGCCTCATCAAAACGGCGCTGCTGAAAATAGGCATCCCCCAGTGCAGACAACAGTGCACTGTTGTCTGGCTCATCAAACAGTCTGGCCTTAAGCACCTCGATCGCTGCATCCTGGTTGGGCATTGTGGCCTGCATACTGGGTTGAATCTGCTGCGCGGGGGCAGAGACACCGCTGTTCTCGCCTTCGCAGCCCAGCATGAAAAACGTAGCCGCCAGCAGCGCCAAGGCAGGGCGGCAGGCAGTGCATCTGTTCAGAACCCGATATTTCATGCAAAAAAACTCCTGTGGTCATTGGCGTGCAGACAGAACCGGGGATGATCCAATGTGTCTGCCCATTCGTCAAGGCGGATCTTTTAGAGGGTCAACCAGATAAGAGCGCCATAGCGCAAGGCCTTGCCGATGATAATAAAGAGCAGCGAGGCCAGCCAGCCCGTTTTTAACCAGCCGGCCGCCAGACAGAGCGGGTCACCAATGAGCGGCAGCCAGGAGAAGAGCAGTGCCGGGCTGCCCCAATGTTGCAGCCGCTGAATCGCGGCCTGATGCTTCTGCTCCAGCCGTCTGGCTGGAAAGCGCCACACCCACCAGCGTCCGATACCCCAACTGAGCATCCCCCCCAGGCTGTTGCCTGCCGTGGCCACCAGCAGCAGCATGGCAGGCGGGCTGATCCCGTTGCTTGCATGATAGACCAGCAGTGCTTCAGAGCCGCCAGGCAGTAGTGTGGAGGAGATAAGGGCACTAAAGAAAATCTCCCACAGCGGATAGTCACTCATCAGTATTCAGATGCAGGGGCTGATGGATCTGCCACAGCGTGATGGTGACGCTTAATCCACCCAGCTTCCGGGATTGATTGAAGACTATTTCACCGTTGTAGAGTTTGACAATATCCTTGGCGATGGCCAGCCCAAGCCCATGTCCTTCTACCGTCTCATCCAGGCGCGTGCCTCGTTGAGCCAACTGCTTCATCTCCTGTTCACTGCATCCAGAGCCATCATCCTCTATGGTGATCGTTATCGTATCTGTGCCGCTGATGCTGCAATGCACTGTGCTTTTAGCCCACTTACAGGCGTTATCCAGAATATTCCCCACCAGCTCCAGCATATCCTCCCGATCACCAAAGGTTGGGGTATCAGCCATAATTTGGCACTGAATATCCAGCTGGCGTTTATGATGTATCTGCCGGAGCACCTCAATCAGGTCTGGCAGCTCTTGTTGTGCATTGAAGAGATGGCCTGGGGTTCCGCTTCCGGCCAGACGGGCGCGCTTCAACTCCCGCTCCATCAGCTTCATTATGCGCTCCTGCTGGAGCCGCATTTGGGCACGCAGCTCGGGGTGATCATCCAGCTCTTTGCTATCCAGATATTGCATCAAAAGGTTGAGCGGCCCTTTAAGGGCATGCGCAAGGTTGCCCAGCGCATTGCGTGAGCGGCTCAGGCGCTGAGCCAGCAGCTCCAGCAGCCGGTTGAATGCCTGCACCAGCGGCAGGACCTCATCCGGAACATCCTGTGAGAGAGCACTAATCTCTCCCTGCTCCAGGCTCTGCATCTCGGCCTGCACGGCATCCAGGCGTTTAAAGGATCGGTGGATGACACGCTGCTGCACAATCAGCAGGATCAGCAGTGCCGCCAGTGACAGCCCGGCAAATGTCCACTGAAAAAGGGAGAGGTGGTGCTCCAGTGGCGTGAGATCCTCGGCTACCGCCAGGATAAATACGTGCCCCTGCTTCTGGTAGCGCCTGGCCCAGACCAGCAGCTTCTGACCCGACGGCCCCGGCGCATACCACTGTGCGCTGCTACCCGGCTCTACCGTTTGCAGCTCAAGAGTCTGATCCCAGAGCGAGCGTGAATACTGCAGGGAGCCATCGGCCAGGCGGATGCTGTAGTAGTGCCCGGAAAAGGGGCGATTATAGATCGGGTTGATATATTTCAGTTTCACCGGGGCGTGCGCTTCCCCGGTAAATGAGATGGCCGTCAACAGGCTCTCTGCATCATGTTCAAGACGGGAGCCAATCAGATCCTCCCCAAGCCCCCGAACGGCCACACTGCCTGCCCACCAGAGCATGGACATCAGCAGCATCAGGCTCAATGTCAGCCCCAGCTGCAGCAGCCGCTGTAGTGAGTTCATCCGCTCTTTTCGATGAAGATATACCCCTGACCACGTCGGGTGGCGATACGCTCCTTGCCCAGTTTGTCCCGCAGGCGGCGCACATAGACCTCAATCAGGTTGCTGTCCCGGTCAAAATCCTGATCGTAGACATGCTCTGTCAGCCGGGTCTTGGAGAGGATCTGCCCCGGATGCAGCATAAAGCAGCGCAGCAGCCGAAACTCTGTACCGGTCAGATCAAATGTCTTGCCATCGGGCAGCTTCACCTGCTGCCGCTCCTCATCCAGGGTCAGGTCACTGCTCTGTAGTGACTCTCCGGTCTTGTTGTGGCTGCGGCGGATAAGCGCCTGCACGCGAGCCACCAGCTCTTCGACATGGAAGGGTTTGCAGAGGTAGTCATCGGCTCCGGCCTTGAAGCCATCGACCCGCTCATGCCAGGCATCCCGCGCCGTGAGTATGATAACCGGCACCCGGTTTTCCCTCTGCCGCCAATTTTTCAGCACCTCCAGCCCGGGGCGCTGGGGCAGACCCAAATCCAGAATGATCACGTCATAGGGTTCCATATCACCCATAAATTCAGCATCGACGCCATTATCAGCATGGTCTACCGCAAAGCCCTGGTGCGCAAGCGCTGCACTCAGGCGTCTTGTCAGTTCCGCATCATCCTCTACCAGTAGCAGGCGCATCGTTACTTCTCCTGTTCCATCTCTATGAGTTGACCACTTTGCGCATCATATTCCAATTCCCAAACCAGTCCATTTTTATCCACCAGCTCGATTTCATAGAGATATTGACCCCGCTCCAGCTCAAACTCCACTTCCAGTATATGTCCTGGCCGGTCTATTGCCACCTGCTTCAATATCTGCTCCAGCGGAAGGATGGAACCAACCTCGACCAGCGCCTTTGCCTTCAGGTGGTCATCGTCTGCGGCAGAGATGCCCCACCCGCAGAGCAAGGCCAGTATGAGAAGGGTCTGTTGTATCTTATTCATGGGCATGCAGAACCTGATTGGATAGATCTCTTTGTATCAAAAAAAGGCACTCCCTGCATCCGAGCCTTCCCTGGCATGTTTGGATCTATGCTGCTTTAGTCATCCTCCCACTGGCCAAAACCGGGTATGTTGATTTCATGCTCTTCAAAAGAGCCCTTTGCTGCTTGGGTATGGCAGCTTTCACATCTGCTGAATGAGCCCACCTGCGGATTATCTTCCACCATGTTACGGGTGAGCTCATTATGCTCTTTGATGAAGTAGGCTGTTTTGCTGATACGCAGTGGCGTCTCACCCGGCTGCATATACTTCATGATCTTCCGTGAGCGTTTGTAGTCGGAGTGGTCCGCTGCATTTTTTACCAGATACGCCTCGATGGCGCTGGCATCCTCAATGGGCAGCTCTGCATTCTCTCCAAAGTGATCATCAAGTCCAGCCATCATTTTTGTCCAGGAACGTGCAGGCAAGAGGCCTGGCTGATAGGGAAAATGGCAGCCTCCACACTCTTCCAGATATTGTGGGTTTTCAACTGGAGCCACCCCGACCTCATGTTTGCGCTCACCAAACCAGCGGCTTAAAAAACCACCCTTTTCATCGTCATCACTGCTGAAGGCCAGCGTGCTTGCCGTTAACATGGCGGTAGAGAGCAGGATGGATACTACTAATGTTTTGCGATTCATAATGTATACCTCGGTTACTCATTCATTGACTTAAAGGCTCTTGAGAAAAGCGAGCAGATCGCCCTTTTCCTGGGCTGTACACTCCCGCCCCAAGGTCCACTTGCAGTTGCGGACAAACCACTTTTTGATCTTTTTAATCTTCGTGAGCCGCTTCGGGTTTGCTGATGGTGCCATCGGCTCAATCACCTTGCCGGTACGCAGATGCTTACCAGCTTGGGTCAGGTCAGTGGTGTGGCAGGTTGTGCATCTGCGCTCTTTGCCACTCTTGGCATCTTTAAAGGGCTTGTTCCACAATGCCTCTCCCGCTGCTGCACTAAAAGGCCCGGCACCTTTTGCCTGATAGTCAGCCTGCAACTGGGATATGGCATCCGCCTGCACAACCATTGGCATGACAAACATCAGTGCAGTAATAACGATTAGCTTCCTCTTCATGTTGACCTCTCATTTGTCTGTTAACAGGGTATTGGCTGTTCAATCAGCCCTTATCATCAAGTCTATTGGGTGGAGCTGAATTGAAGCTGAAATAACGGGCTGCTTTTTGAAACATTTCATTAAATAGCACGGTAGATGATTGATCTTCCTCCACAGGTATCCGCATGGCGGCATCTTCAAAAGTCCCATCATCCGCATCCAGGTGACAGGCTGCACAATTGACCTTGCCGTTGACTTTTGGGCTTTCCCATATCTGCATGGATATCTCGCTGTGTTTATCTATCCAATATTGGGTCTCGGTAATGCGCAAAGGGGTCTCTGTTTCTGGAATGCTCTGGTTTATCTTCCAGGCGGCCTCAGTCAACTCCTGCTCAGCTGCGTTGTCTGCCATAAAGGTTGTAATCTCATCTATCGCATCCTGCTCTAAAAAGAGATCCTCACCAAAATGTGACGCCTGCTGTTGCATCATCACTCGCCAGGAGCGGGCAGGTAATAGTGAGGGATGAAAGGCAAGATGGCATGCACCACACTCCTCCCGCCAAAGCGCATTATCAGGCAACTGCTGGCCTATAAATGGCCGATAGGGCTGCTCCGGAGTCTCTACCAGATAGCCATAAAACCAGCTGAATCCTGCAGCAATAGTGGCTACCAGCATAAACGCAGCAACTGGCCGACTGGCAGTGGCTGAGACTGTGCCTGGCGGTACAGATTTATAGCCCGTGATCATGGAGCCAATCAGGTTTTCACGGTGCAAAATGCTCTCTACAAGCACACCCAGCAGATGGACAGCTACAGCTCCCAACATCACCCAGGCCAGCAGTTCGTGGAGGTCATGAGCCAAGGCTCCCTGAGGACGATTCAGTAACCCGGCCAGCGGCCCGTGCCCCTCCTCCCCACCTAAAGCAAGCAGGCCGGTGATGGCAATCAATGACCCCAAACCCAGCAGCAGATAAATGCCCCAGCTTCCGGCCGGGTTGTGTCCTATAAATCTTGGCGGGCATCCCTTAAGCGCCATCTTCGTATAGCCCCAGGCCTCACGCCAGCCAAAGGCAAAGTCACCAAAGCGGGCATAAGGGCCACCAATAACACCCCACAAAAGGCGGAACAGAATAAGCGCTGCCATCAGGTAACCGGCAAACAGATGGATATCCAGATAACGGTCATCACGGGTAAGCCATGCGGTAATGAAACAGCTCACCAGCATCCAGTGGAACAGCCTTACAGGGATATTCCAGATCCTTGCTTGAGTGATTTCAGCCACAGGATTCTCTTCTGTTTGAGTCTGCATCATCCACCTCCATATTTAGCACTGTTTGTTGCCCGTAAACATGGCTCGCACCAGATTTTCACCGTGAAAAATGCCACCCAGAATAACCCCTGCCAGATGAATGCCAATCAGCAGCAAGGTGAAGTTGGCAAAGAATTCATGCATCTCCTCCATTGCATCTTTGGCAAATTCACCCACACCGGCTAACCAACCGGCCAAGGGGCCAGCACCTTCTATGCCATAAGCACTGAGCCCTGTTAGCGTGGTTAGCAACAGGCTCACCAGCAACGCAACAATCATGGCACCACCGGCTGGGTTGTGCCCCAGATAGCGTCTTGCCTTTAGAGCCACCATATCTTTAAGGTAGCTCAGCGCCTCACCTGGAGAGCAGACGAAATCAGAGAACCGTGCATGGCGACTGCCAATCAGCCCCCACACCAGTCGAAACACCAGCAGTCCAATGACGGTATAGCCTGCATAGGAATGGATGGTCATGAAGTCATCCTCACTCACATAGGCAATGATAAATGCAGAAACCAGGCTCCAGTGAAATATACGGATGGCTGGATCCCAGACTTTTATCTCTTTTGAAATATCGTTCACAATATTGCCCTCTTCTGTTAATCAATGCTTTCAGCTTAACCAGGCAAGCTGAAATCAAACTGAAAAAGAGGGGAGCCGGAGATACTGGGAGGAGAGTGAACTAAGGGGCGTTCTCAATTAGCGCCTTTACCCGCAAGACACTGCTTTTTCCTGAAGGCAGTGCCGCGACCAACTCAAAGCGGAAGTGTGTGGGATTGATTTAAGTGACTGTTTTGGAGACAATAGCAGCTCACCAGCGAAACCAGACATTATCTGCCCCCCATCAAATTGGCGTTTTTTAAATAGCAGCCATTTGTATTTATGATGGCAAAAAGCAAAGCCTGACCCTATTGATGCTACCTTGTCCGTGCAGGTGTCGTCTGTTCTTCTCATTGAGGAACTCGGAATACCAGCATTTCCATTTGATCGAATTCTGATTGTTGCCGGTTGCTAAAAACGATCCATGGCAAAATAGAGGCACACACTAATAGCCCACTTTCACCCTGAACCCAACTGAAGAGGATTGCCGATGGCCAAACCCAATTATGCATTCGCTAAACGCCAGAGAGATCTCGCCAAGAAACAGAAGAAGGAAGAGAAGTTGAAGCAGAAAGCTGAAGCACAGCAGCGGCCAGCCCAGGCGGAAGAGCTGCCCCAGCCACCTGCAGATAAGACGCCCAATGAGTGACCCCCCCATGCTTTGTCGAGTTTGAACATTGAATGGCTGGTTTATACTGACAGCGGCGTTCATGAGCAGAAGGTGCTAGGAGCCTGTCCGAGAATAGAAACCACAGTGAGGAAAAGCTGGATTTGGCCAGATTCCTCCATTATTTTCGTTAAATATGCCCAATATTCGCCTCAAATAATGAAAAAATCTGGCTCAAACCATC
>JALSJZ010000175.1 GCA_026989135.1 Sedimenticola sp.
TTTTCTTTGCTACAGATTTCTTCTTGGTGACCTTCTTTTTAGCTGCCACCTTTTTCTTTGCTACAGATTTCTTCTTGGTGACCTTCTTTTTAGCTGCCACCTTTTTCTTTGCTACAGATTTCTTCTTGGTGACCTTCTTTTTAGCTGCCACCTTTTTCTTTGCTACAGATTTCTTCTTGGTGACCTTCTTTTTAGCTGCCACCTTTTTCTTTGCTACAGATTTCTTCTTAGCGGTCTTCTTTTTAGCTGCCACCTTTTTCTTTGCTACTGCTTTCTTCTTGGCAACCTTCTTTTTAGTCGTTACCTTTTTCTTTGCTACAGATTTCTTCTTAGCGGTCTTCTTTTTAGCTGCTACCTTTTTCTTTGCTACTGCTTTCTTCTTGGCAACCTTCTTTTTAGTCGCTACCTTTTTCTTTGCTGCTGCCTTCTTCTTAGCAATCTTCTTTTTAGCTGCCACCTTTTTCTTTGCGGCTACTTTCTTCTTAGTGATTTTGTTTTTAACGGCTCCCTTTTTCTTGGTGGTTGTTTTCTTCTTAGCGCTCTTCTTTTTAGCTGCGGTCTTTTTCTTTACTGTTGCTTTTTTCTTGGAGACCTTCTTTTTGGTCGCTGCTTTCTTTTTTGCAACCCTCTTTTCTGGTGTTGCTTGTGGTTCTGTTTTTGCAGGAGGCTCTATGGCTTTGGGCGGCTCTTTTTGCGTGACGCCATCCAGGATTTTGCAGGCAGCATCAAAGATATCGTCGATATCACCAGTGCCCTGGATCTGCCCCAGTTTGTTCGCAGCCCGGTAATAGTCAACCAATGGAGCCGTCTGCTGCCGGTAGACCTTTAGCCGGTTGTCGATGGTGGTTTCATTGTCATCACTGCGCTGGTGAAGTTTGCCGCCACATTTGTCACAGATGCCCTCAACCTGTGGTGGATTGGTGTACATGTTGTACATCTGGCCGCAGGATTCACAGGTGCGTCGGCCTTCCAGCCGCTGCATGATGATGTCGGGGTCTACGTCGATAAGCAGTGATATATCCAGTGGCTGCCCAAGTTTATCGAGCAGCTCATCCAGTGCTTCAGCCTGGGCTGTGTTGCGTGGAAAGCCATCCAGAATGTAGCCGTTTTCTACATCAGGCTGGCTGAGTCGATCCTGAATCATGCCCAGTACAATCTCGTCCGAGACCAGCAGGCCTGCATCCATAGTCTGCTTGGCCTGGATGCCAAGGGGGCTCTGTGCTGCTACTGCTGCCCTTAGCAGATCCCCGGTTGAGATTTGCGGGATACCATACCGCTGAACCAGTTTTTTTGCCTGAGTTCCTTTGCCGGAACCCGGTGCGCCCAATAGTACAATTCTCATGGCTTTTTTGCCCCTTAAATGTTCTTGGTTGTTTCCAGTTATCGCGGATTGCCAGCCTCGATCTCGTGAGTATTTATCGGGCGTTTGACAGCAGCCTGTTCATAGTGCGTAACCTACCCTCACCTATTGCATGAAGTCAATGTGGTTTTTACGCTTAATTGGGGATAATTACCTTGGTAACAAATAACCATTACGCTATTCTCTATCCAGATTCATCATAACGATTAGAAACCACCGGAATAAGGATCATGACAATGAAGAACGCCTTTTATGCACAGTCTGGCGGGGTGACCGCTGTCATCAATGCCTCAGCCTGTGGCGTGATAGAGACGGCTCGTCGATACCCCGATAGAATTGGCAATCTCTATGCCGGCCGCAATGGCATCATCGGTGCGTTGACGGAAGATCTGATCGATACGGCGCAAGAGCCGGATGAGGCCATTGCCGCGCTCTGCTCGACACCTTCCGGTGCCTTTGGCTCTTGTCGCTACAAACTGAAAAGCCTGGAAGAGAACCGGCGTGAGTATGAGCGTCTGATTGAGGTCTTCAAGGCGCACAATATTGGCTACTTCTTTTATAACGGTGGTGGTGATTCTGCCGATACCTGCCACAAGATCTCGCAGCTCTCTGAGAAGATGGGTTTTCCAATCCAGGCGATCCATGTGCCAAAGACGGTGGATAACGATCTGCCCATTACCGACAACTGTCCTGGCTTTGGTTCGGTGGCAAAGTACATTGCCGTCTCAACACGAGAGGCGAGCTTTGATGTGGCATCCATGTGCAAGACCTCAACCAAGGCCTTTGTGCTGGAGGTGATGGGGCGTCATGCCGGATGGATTGCAGCAGCGGGCGGGTTGGCGGCAGATGCAGATCATGATCTGCCGATACTGATCCTGTTCCCCGAAATTGTCTTTGATCAGGCGGCCTTTATCGTCCAGGTGAAGGCAAAGATAGCGCAGTATGGTTACTGCTCGGTGGTGGTCTCGGAAGGGGTAAAGGGGCCGGATGGCAAGTTCCTGTCTGACCAGGGGCTGCGTGATGCCTTTGGCCACGCCCAGTTGGGTGGTGTGGCACCGGTGGTGGCCAACATCATTCGTGAGGAGCTGGGTGTGAAGTACCACTGGGCGGTGGCGGACTACCTGCAACGTGCCGCACGCCACATTGCATCCAAGACCGATGTTGAGCAGGCCTATGCCCTGGGCAAGGCGGCAGTGGAGCTGGCGCTGGAGGGCAGAAATGCCATTATGCCGGCCATCGTACGCACCTCTGATGAGCCTTATGCCTGGGAGATCACTGCCGCTGATCTGGCCGATGTGGCCAATGTAGAGAAGATGATGCCAGAGAATTTCATCACCGCAGATGGCTTTGGCATCACCGATGAGTGTCGCCGCTACCTCTCACCACTGATCCAGGGTGAGGATTATCCAGAGTATGCAAATGGGCTGCCTAACTATGTGACGCTCAAGAATGCAGCCGTGCCGAAGAAGCTGGGTGAGTTTGAGCTGTAACCTAAATCCTGCAAGCACGATCACTTGCAGGATTTAGGTGTAACGCAAATATTGCACCTCTACGGGGTGTTTTTTTTAACGGTCCTGTAGATGTAGCGGGCAATCAGGCCGATGATGCCCAAGTAGGGGTGGGGTAAAGTCGCCGAGGCTCATCTGCTTCTCCAGCTTGACAACAGCTGTATTATGTTGCCGCTTTGAATATATGCAAACCTTGCTTGTCGTCAGGCACAGAACTGCTTTGGACAGGAGTGTACGCCAAGATCCCCACTGCCCTGAATGTGTGAGAGTTCATGGCAGAGATGATACGCCTGCTTAGTACGCTGTTTCCTCAATACCAGCGAATTTTGGCCCAAAACCCCAGAATCCCCCAGAAAATCTTGTCTTTTCAGGGGGGAATCCGTTATCTTACCGACCAGCATGAGGTCGGACTCTCCGGCCTTTTTTATTCCCTGAGGCGAAAAAAGACAGATGAACCTGGATAGAGTCAGTTGCGGCAAAGATGCTCCAAATAAAATCAATGTAATTATCGAGATCCCATCCCATGCAGATCCGGTTAAATATGAGGTGGATAAAGAGTCAGGCGCCATGTTCGTCGACCGCTTCATGGGCACTGCAATGCACTATCCCTGTAACTATGGCTATGTCCCTCATACCCTGTCAGATGATGGTGATCCAGTTGATGTGCTGGTGGTAACCCCGATCCCGGTGCTGACCGGGATAGTGATTGAGTGCCGTCCCATTGGTATGTTGAATATGACCGATGAGTCGGGTGTCGATACCAAGATTCTGGCAGTTCCTCTGGCCAAGATCAGCCCCCTCTACAAAGGGGTAAAAGAGGTTGCAGATCTGCCGGAAGGCCAGGGCCTGCTGAATCAGATTGCCCACTTCTTTGACCACTACAAAGATCTGGAGGAGGGCAAATGGGTCAAGATCGAGGGGTGGGAAAATGCAGAGGCAGCCAAAGCCGAGATTGTCAGCGGAATAGCGAACTACCGGGGCGCACCTGAAAAGCCAAGCTTCTGATAGGCCGTTTATTCTCGGACAGTCTCCTAACCCAAAGCAGAAAAGTCATGAGTGACCTCACACATTTCAATCAGGCCGGAGAGGCGCACATGGTCGATGTGGGCGGCAAGGATGTCACCTCCCGCGTTGCCGTTGCGCAGGGGCGCATACGCATGCAGCCTGAAACCTTGGCTCGGATTGAACAGGGCAGCCACAAAAAAGGCGATGTCCTGGGCATTGCCCGGATTGCCGGGATTATGGCCAGCAAACGCACCGCAGATCTGGTGCCGCTCTGCCACCCCCTGGCGCTCACCCATGTTGAGATTGAGCTGATGCCAGAGGCGGCAGAGTGCTCGGTTTACTGCCGCACTGTGGTGGAGACCCGTGGCCAGACCGGGGTGGAGATGGAGGCGCTCTGCGCCACCCAGGTGGCGCTGCTCACCATCTATGATATGTGCAAGGCGGTTGATCGTGGCATGACCATCGAGCAGGTACAGCTGCTGGAGAAATCCGGCGGAAAATCGGGTCATTGGCTGCGGCCTGAATAGCGTTATGAACCCCTACTATCACCGTGCTGCATTTCTGACCAGCGCTGCACAGATCTCGCAGGCTCCGCCGGATGAGGGCTATGAAGTGGCCTTTGCGGGTCGCTCCAATGCGGGCAAATCGAGTGCGATCAACACGCTGTGCCAACAAAAATCGCTGGCACGCACCAGCAAAACACCGGGCCGCACCCGACTGCTGAACTTCTTTGAACTGGATGAGGATCGACGACTGGTCGATCTGCCGGGTTATGGCTATGCCAAGGTGGCGGTGTCGGTAAAAAACCAGTGGCAAAAGTCATTGGCGCAATACATGGAAGAGCGGCAGTGTTTGAAGGGGCTGATCCTGCTGATGGACTGCCGCCGCCCCATGCCCGACTTCGACCGGCAGATGCTGGAGTGGAATGTGCAAAATGGCTTCCCCACGCATATTTTGCTGACCAAGTCCGATAAGCTGAAAAAAGGGCCAGCCAACAGTGCACTGCTCAGTATGCGGCAGGAGGCTGCCAGCTATGGTGATACGGTGACTGTTCAGCTCTTCTCTTCACTGAAGCGCCAGGGTATTGATGAGGCGCATCGGGTGCTGGATGGGTGGTTTGAGCTGGAGCATTGATTTAGGTTCAATCGTTTTAGTGGGTTTGCGAAGAGCTGTGCCTTTTTTGAGTTCTGGCGGGACTAAAGTCCCGCTTCCAAAAAAGGTGAAAAATGGAAGTGGGACTTTAGTCCCGCCAAGACTCTAAAAGGCAGGGGATAGAGGCTTATACGCAGTAGATACCATGGGGTGATCGCAAAAAAAATCCCGACGAAATTGGGGTATCGTCGGGATCAAAATATCCTGTCTTGGGAAAGCAGGATAAGGGTCTATGTAGGGAGGGGAGACAGACCCTGCGTCGCATGACGTCTGCAAAGTAGGACTGGATGTTTTTGAATAGGTTCAATCATTAATGTGCCTCATCCCAGTTATCGCCAATGCCCACATCAACCACTAAAGGAACCGCAAGTTCGGCAGCAGACTCCATGGTGCTGCGGATCTTCTCCACAGTGCTATCCAGCTGATCCTCTCGCACCTCAAATACCAGTTCATCGTGTACCTGCATAATCATGCGCAGTGCCGGTTTCTGGCTGCAGATCCATGCATCCACCTCCAGCATGGCACGTTTGATAATATCGGCAGCAGTGCCCTGCATCGGGGCGTTGATGGCGGTGCGCTCTGCGGCGGAGCGGCGCATGCCATTGCGGGAGTTGATCTCGGGCAGATAGAGCCTGCGTCCGAATACGGTCTCGACATATCCCCGCTCTTTGGCCTCTTCACGGGTGCGATCCATAAAGGCCTGCACGCCGGGGTAGCGTTCAAAATAGAGGTCGATATAGGATTGCGCTGCTTTGCGCTCAATCCCCAGCTGCTTGGCCAGCCCAAAGGCGGACATGCCGTAGATCAGCCCGAAGTTGATCGCCTTGGCGGAGCGCCGCTGCTCGTTGCTGACCTGATCCGGTGCCAGTCCAAAAACCTCTGCCGCGGTGGCGCGGTGGATATCCTGTCCGCTGGTGAAGGCGCGCAGCAGCCCCTCGTCCCCGGAAAGATGAGCCATGATGCGCAGCTCGATCTGGGAGTAGTCGGCGGCCACCATGCGGTAGCCCGCTTCCGGGATAAAGGCCTGACGGATGCGCCGTCCCTCCTCGTTACGCACCGGGATATTTTGCAGGTTGGGATCAGAGGATGAGAGCCGCCCGGTGGCCGTTACCGCCTGATGATAGGAGGTATGCACCCGGCCGGTTTTGGGGTCGACCTGCAGTGGCAGCTTATCGGTATAGGTGGATTTGAGTTTGCTCAGCCCGCGATGCTCCAGCAGCAGGCGGGGCAGCTCATGCTCTTCGGCCAGCTTTTGCAGCACGGCCTCTGCGGTGGAGGGCACCCCCTTCTTTGTTTTGGTGATGACCGGCAGCTTGAGCTGGTTGAAGAATATCTCGCCAATCTGTTTGGGTGATGCCAGATTAAAGGGCTGCCCCGCCAGCGTGTAGGCCTCCTGCTCCAGCTCATGCATGCGCAGGGCCAGCTGTTGACTGTGCTGCCTGAGCATGGCGCTGTCGATCAGCACCCCGGTGCGTTCGATGCGTGACAGTACCGGCACCAGCGGCATCTCAATCTCTTCAAACAGCCGGGTCAGCGATGGCTCTTCGGTGATGGTTGGCCATATCTTGTGGTGCAGCCGCAGGGTGATGTCGGCGTCCTCGGCGGCGTAGGGGGCGGCCTGCTCCAGCGCCACCTGATTGAAGGTGATCTGTTTGGCCCCTTTGCCTGCGACCTCTTCAAACTTTATGGTGCTGAGGTTCAGATATTTTTTGGCCAGTGAATCCATATCGTGCCGGGTGGCAATGCTGTCGGCCACATAGGACTCCAACATGGTGTCGAAGGCGATGCCCTGTAGTTCAATGCCGTGGTTGGCCAGCACACTCATGTCGTACTTCAGGTTCTGCCCGACCTTGCGTTGCGCCGGGTTTTCCAGCAGTGGGCGCATCTGCTCCAGCACCGCATCTCGATTCAGCTGCTCGGGTGCGCCGGGGTAGTCATGAGCCAGCGGCAGGTAGGCGGCTTCACCGGCAGTAACGGCGAAGGATAGCCCGACGATCTCGGCCTGCATGTAGTTGAGGCTGGTGGTCTCGCTGTCGAAGGCGAACAGCTCGGCCTGCTCCAGTTTTGCCAGCCAGCGGTCAAGATCGGCCTGTTTTAAGATCACCTCATAGTGGGTCTCAATGGCTGACCCTTCAATAACCGGTTCACGGTGCTCTTCAAGGGTGGAGAGCAGGCGGTTGGACTCGATCTGGTTGTAGAGCTGGCGCAGTTTTGCGGTATCAGGGGCAGCAGGTTTTAGCTCGGTTGGCTGCTGATCCAGTGCCACGTCGCAGCGGATGGTGGTTAGTTCACGCGAGAGTGGCAGCTGCTCCAGGCTCTCGCGCAGGTATTCGCCCACCTTGCCTTTGATCTCATCGGCATGTGCCATGACCCCTTCCAGCGAGTCATAACTGGCCAGCCACTTAACCGCGGTCTTGGGGCCACATTTGTTCACGCCGGGGATGTTGTCCACACTGTCACCGATCAGTGCGAGATAGTCCACGATGCGCTCGGGTGGTACGCCAAATTTCGCAATCACCCCTTCCCGATCCAGCTTGTGTTCATTCATGGTGTTGATCAGTGTGACATGATCGTTGACCAGCTGTGCCAGATCCTTGTCGCCAGTCGAGATGATGGTTGGGATGCCCTGTGCCGTGGCTTGGGTGGCCAGGGTGCCGATCACGTCGTCTGCCTCCACGCCGGGGATGATCAGTATCGGCAGCCCCATGGCTCGAATGATCTCGTGCAGTGGCTCGATCTGCACCCGCAGATCATCCGGCATGGGCGGCCGGTTGGCCTTGTATTGATCGTAGAGTTGGTTACGAAAGCTGCCGCCCTTGGCATCAAATACCACAGCGATCTGTGTTGGCTGATACTCATCGATCAGCTTGCGCAGCATGTTGATTACACCCACCACCGCACCCGTGGGTTCCCCTTTGGAGTTGGTCAGCGGGGGCAGGGCATGGAAGGCGCGGAACAGATAGGATGAGCCATCGACCAGTAGCAGCAGTTTCTCTCTCTCCATGGGGGGATCAGTGTCCACCGTAGATGCACTGGTAGACGGTGTAACTCTGCTCGCCAGCGACCGGATCACCATCGGGCGATGCGGTATCGCCGCCCAGCTTGGCTGCGCTGTTGCGCGCCAGGATCTCCAACTCCTCCAGGATGGCCTTTTTGCCGCGCTCAAAGAAGAGTATTTTATCCAGCACCGAGACGGTCGTGGTGCCAATTACCT
>JALSJZ010000176.1 GCA_026989135.1 Sedimenticola sp.
CCGCAGATCTGGCAACCCGCCTTGATTCGCCTCTGCTCATACTCCATGTCATACATGACCCCGGCGAATCACCCGGTTACTATCCTCAAAAAGACCCTGAACATCCCCACAGGATTGCAGATGTCGCCGCCGGGATGATGGCTGAATTTATCAACCGGATAGCTAGGGAGCACCCAAAGCTGGAGAAGATCCCGCACGCCAAAACCATGCTCATTACCGGGCTGCCCGTCACCCGCATTTTAGAGGTGGCGGAACAGAACAACCCACAAATGGTCATCATGGGCAGCCAGGGAAGAACCGGGCTGGCTCATCTGCTGCTGGGCTCTAAGGCCGAACAGGTTGTCCGCCTCTGCCCCTCTCCGGTCACCATCGTTAAAAGGCCGATGGACGAGGAGTAACCAGATGTCCTGGGGCAACATGGGCATCGAGCTGCTTGGGGGGCTGGCCCTCTTTCTGTTCGGCATAGAGCAGATGGCCAGCGCCTTAAAATCGGTTGCTGGAAAACGGATGAAAAACATCCTGGCTCACCTCACCGCCAACCGCTTTATGGGTGCCATCACGGGCGCTTTCATTACCGCCATTATCCAGTCATCTTCTGTCACAACCGTACTAACAGTCGGCTTCATCAGCGCCGGACTGCTCTCTTTGGCACAATCTGTCTGCATCATCATGGGGGCTAATATTGGCACCACCATCACTGCACAGGTTATCGCCTTCAAAATCACCGAAGCCTCCATGCTAATGATTGCGCTGGGTTTTGGCATGCTGTTCTTTATGCAGCAGGAGAGGATCAAACTCTATGGCAACATTATCATGGGGCTGGGCATGATCTTTTTTGGCATGACGATCATGAGCCGCGCCATGCAACCACTGCATGATTATCAGCCCTTTCTTGATCTGATAATGCAGATGAGCAACCCATTGATCAGCATCCTGATTGCAGCCACCTTTACCAGCCTGGTTCAATCCTCATCGGCCACTACAGGTATCATTATTGTGATGGCCAGCCAGGGATTTATCACCCTGCCCACCGGTATCGCCCTCGCCTTCGGCGCTAACATTGGCACCTGCATCACCGCCATCCTGGCCGCTATCGGCAAACCTCGCGAAGCCGTCCGGGCCGCTATGGTGCATGTTCTCTTCAATATCTTTGGGGTACTGATATGGATTGGATTCATCGACCAGCTGGCACAGTTTGTTACCTGGTTGTCTCCCCGTTATGAAGCACTGACCGGAGCCGCCAGGCTGGCGGCCGAAACACCTCGCCAAATTGCCAACGCCCACACCCTGTTCAATATTGCCAATACTCTGATTTTTATTGGCTTCACCAGCCAGTTTGTCCGCCTGGTGGAGTGGCTGATACCCGATAAACCTCTGGATGAAAGCAGGGAGGCAACCCCTGAATTTCTGGATGAGGCGCTCATCAGCACCCCCTCACTGGCACTGGATCGCACTCGCTTTGAGATTGGACGAATGGGGCAGCAGGCACAGGAAATGCTAGCGCAGATCATGCCGGCCATCTTCACTGGCAGCCGCGAATCACTCAACCAGATTGCAGCCATGGATGATGCCATCGACACCACCCACGGACAGGTTATCATCTATCTGGGGCAGATCAGCAAACAGCCGTTAAGCGATGCCCAAACCCAGGAGTTCACTACCTTCATGGAGGCGGCCAACCATCTGGAAAATATCGGTGACCTTATCGAAAGTGATTTGGTAGAGCTGGGTCACAAGCGGCTCGATGAAGATGTAATCATCAGTAAAAAAACCCAGGAGGTGCTGATTGGCCTGCACGAAAAGGCATCTGAGGCCGTGGATCTGGCCATCCAGGCGGTAACAGAGGGGGATAGGGAGGCCGCACAGCAGGTTATCGACATGAAAGCAAACATCAACCGACTGGCTGATGCCGCAGCACTGTATGAGGCAAAGCGGCTGGTGGCCGAAGAGCCAAAGCGACTTCAAGCCTACACGATAGAGATGGACACTATCGAAAAACTGAAACGTATCTACTACTTCGCCAAACGTATGAGCAAGGCTTCCCTCCCGGATGCGCTGTAAAGAGAGCCGTTTTGAGCCAGGTTATAGCTCAAATGTAAACGTCTCCTGAGCCAGATAGAATTTTGGGTCACCCGGTTGGCCAGGGTGTTTATCCATAGCCGCGTGAAAAGCCTTCTCCAGATCCCGGTCGCTACGAGTGGGTTCATGGTGTGTAAAAAAACAGTGTTTTACTCCAGCATCCCGCGCCATCGCAATCGAGGATGAGAAGGAGCCATGACCCCAGCCTTTTTTTGCCGGGTACTCATCATCGGTATAGGCTGTATCTATAATCAGTACATCAACTCCGCTAACAGCATCAATTATGCTCTTACGTTTCTGTGCGATGTGATCTTCAAACAGTTGGTAATCATCATCATCTGGCTGATAGATATTAGGGGGCCATTCATGATCCCCTGTAAAAAACAGTGACTTGTCACCACAGGTGACTTTATAGCCATAATTAATTGCAGGATGATTCATCAGCACACTTGTAACCTGGGCATCCCCTATATTTACCACTTGATTCTCTGATAGTGATATATATTCCAACTCGGCACTCAACTCTGCTTCCCGAATAGGAAAGAAGGCATACTCCAGCTGTCGGGAGAGCGCCTCTTGCACTCCTTTGTCTGTCACCGGGTCTTGTCCACCGTATATTTTCACCCGGTTGCCCGATACAAACATCGGGATAAAAAAGGGCAGACCCTGTATATGATCCCAGTGTGTATGGCTGATAAATATATGGCAGGTCAGTGGGAATTCAGGGGAGAGCGTTTGAGAGAGCGGGAAAATACCGGTGCCGGCATCCAGTATAATGAGCTCATTGCCTGCACGCACCTCTATGCAGGTTGTATTGCCACCATACTTAACCGTGTTAGGCCCAGGCGATGCTATGGAGCCACGCACGCCACGGAAAGTAAACTTTAGCATCAATATGCTCCAGACTTAATTATATGCATATAAATGCATTCGCTTTTTCCAGCTCTTCATCAAGATTACCCATGGATTTCCGGAGCGCAGCCAGCTCCATGCCAAAGCGCGCCGCAACATGGTCGGGCAATCTATCTTCCAGCAGATTGCCCGCGCAGCCAAATCCAATCTGCTTGATAATAATGTTAGCGGCAACCACACAGTCCAATACCTCACTTGTATTGTCATTCCACTCCTGGCTATGGTGTTCTTTTATACAGGTAACCAGCGCATGTGGCAGCTGCCACTTCTCCACCAGCATGCCGCCAAGCTGGGCATGGTCGGCTCCAATCTCAATCATCTCAGCCATAGGGAGGGGGATATTTTCAACTTCTACCCTCTTTAAGGCCCTCTCCATCTCTTGCGGCATAAATTGAGCAAATACCACCTTCCCAATGTCATGCAGCAGCCCACCCACAAAGTAATCTGTGGCTCTGTCGGATGCCACGCCCAGCCGTTTTCCCAGCAGTTTTGCAACCGTAGCGGTGCCTAATGAGTGCCGTAAAAAGCTGTTCATATCCAGGCCAGCTGGCCCTGTTTTTGAGAGCATTCCCATCGTGGCAATGCTTATTGCAAGGTTCTTAATGGTATTAAGACCTACAAACACCACACCATGTTTTATGGATGTAATCTCACGCGATAGCCCAAAATAGGCTGAATTCACCAGTTTCAGTATCTTCGCCATCATCACCGGATCGTGCTCAATGACTTGAACAAGATCCTTCGGGGCGCAGTCGATACTGGATGTCATCTGGAGGATTCTATTCACACTGCCCGGAAAGGCCGGCATCTTATCCACCATCTGAACCAGCTGTTGATGAAGCTCACTCATGCTTGTGGTTCATCTTCCAGTAGCGCGTTATATCCACAATAACATCATGTTTTTTATGCCATTGCCCGGCCAAAATTCCGATCTTTTCAATAATAGCAGGCTTATCTGGATTTTGTTGTGATGGCTCCACCACTACTCATCGGCTCGAACCGCCAGCACATCACAATGGGCATGGTGCAGTACAGCATTTGCAGTTGAGCCAAGCAGCCGCGCCAGGCCAGATCGCCCATGCGAGCCGACAATAATAAGGTCACATCCCTGCTCCTGGGCATAGCGGGCTATCTCTGTTCTGGCATTGCCTACGATGACATCCCGCTTGCAGCCGGTTATCTCCTGCTTCTCAGCCAGCTGTGTAAACCGCTCTTTGGCAAGTTCGACAAGCTCCTGTTCATTAATCCCCCAATCAATGCCCAGCAACATATCACCCACAGGCTCCATCGGTGGAATATATTCAAATACATGGACGAGTATTAATTTGGCTTGCAACTGCTCCGCCATCTCTTTGGCACGAACAATCACCTTCTCGGCCACAGGGGAGAAGTCCAGCGCAACCAGGATGTTGGTATATATTTTCATTTTCATCACCTCCAGATCAATAGTAGCAGGGATGTGGAAAAAGCACCCTGGATCAACAATCCAGAGATCCGCCATTGGGTTTTACGGTGGAGATCCGGGAGCGCCCTGTTTGCGAGATGATTATTGCCTTTGGATCTACCGTACCACCGGTATCACAAAAGGTTATGGTCAGATTGCTGCCGGGGGCCTCGCCCGTTGCCTGATATCGTATCTGCTGTCGGCCATCCGTTGAGGTGATACGGATATGCTGTTTTTTTTCACCAGGCTGAAACCATCTCAACAGCTTTTCACCAGCATCCCGTTTTTTATTTCTGTTGTCATCCGCAAACAGAATGAACCCTTGCTGCCACTCACTGCTTTTGAGACAGCCCTCCCCATCCAGGCTTGGGCATAGCACGGCACGAAGCCCGCGTTTTATCGCCTCACTGCGCGCCAGATGAAGGTGAGAGGCTACTGCATTCATCGAGGCGACCATCTGCTGATTGGCCATAAATCTCTGCATGGCCGGAAGGCCAGCCGCTATGACCGTAATAGAGACGGCAAGGGTGGTTGCCAGCTCAATAAGAGAAAAGCCCAATTGAGCGCGGCTTTTATGCAGGCGGCTAATATCCATATCGGTAGTTATCATGACTGTTCAGGGGTAATTGAAAATACCCCCAGCAATGGGTCTACCCTGTAGGTTTTATCCTGTTACGCTGTCTGGTTTCTCCGCTTGGTGGATAGGCATAATAAGAAAGGGCGCAGGGTATAGCTCCCCTGCGCCCCCATTTTTCATCAGTAACTGTAGCTATTTACTGAGTGCTTTCTCGATGCGATCCAGTGCATTCTCAAGGTTCTCCTGGCTGGTGGCAATCGAGAGGCGCATATGCCCACCCAAACCAAAAGCCGAACCTGGCACCACGGCCACACCCGCCTTTTCAATCAGGTACTCCGCCAGTTCGACATCCGTACCAATATCATCCATTGCAGCCAAAACACCCTTAAAACTGGGGAAGAGATAGAAGGTGCCATCAGAGGGGAGACAATCAATGCCAGGGATCGCATTCAGCCGGCCCAGCACATAGTCATGGCGCTCTTTAAAAGAGAGCAGCATCTCCTGAATGCACTCCTGTGACCCCTCCAGTGCAGCCTGAGCCGCCACCTGTGAAATCGAAGCGGGGTTGGAGGTACTCTGCGACTGGATCTTCTTCATCGCCTTGATGATCTCCACCGGACCACCCGCATAGCCAATGCGCCAGCCAGTCATCGAGTAGGCCTTGGAGACCCCGTTCAGCACCAGCGTCTGCGGTGCCAGCGCCGGGCAGGCATTCAGGATATTGACGAAAGGCTCATCTGACCAGCGGATATGCTCATACATATCATCAGTTGCCACAACAATCCGTGGATGATCAAGCAACACCGCACCAATCGCCTCCAGCTCAGCCCGGGTATAGGCCATGCCGGTCGGGTTGGACGGGCTGTTGATCACCACCAGACGGGTCTTGTCGGTAATGGCCCCCTTCAGCTGCGCAGCAGTGATCTTGAAGTGCTGATCGGCACCTGCATTGATAAAGACCGGCACACCACCGGCCAGCAGCGCCATATCGGGGTAGGAGACCCAATAGGGGGCAGGAATGACCACCTCATCACCCGGATCCAGCAGCGCCTGTGCCAGATTGAAAAAGCTCTGTTTGCCCCCGCAGGAGACCAGAATCTGATCAGGTGCATAATCCAAACCATTATCACGCTTAAACTTATCGATAATTGCCTGCTTCAGAGCCGGGGTTCCATCCACTGCGGTATACTTGGTAAAGCCATCGTTGATGGCCTGAATCGCAGCCGCCTTGATATGGTCTGGCGTATCAAAATCCGGTTCGCCTGCGCCCAGCCCAATGACATCCTTGCCCGCAGCCCGCATTTCAGCGGCACGCGCCGTAACCGCAAGTGTTGGGGAAGGTTTGACTGCCTTAACACGTCCTGAAAGATTGATGCTCATGGTAGATCCACTATGGTTAATCAAATTCAAAGGTAGAAGGTAACTTATTCAGCTCACCCCTGAAATCCGTCATTTCGGTGTTACAAAATGATCATTTACACTTGTAAACTCACATTTTGCGCCTTGAACTGACGGATTTCAGGGGCAATCTGAACAGTTACGGTAGAAGGGTGTAATACTATCCAATCCGACACGGTGACAGAAACCCCCAAATGGAAAAAAAATTTCAATTAGAAGCCGATTTTGAACCCGCTGGTGATCAGCCCGAAGCCATTCGGCAACTGATTGACGGAATCAACGCCGGAGAGGCGGGGCAGACTCTACTGGGTGTCACCGGCTCGGGCAAGACATTTACCATCGCCAACGTGATTCAGGCAATCCAGCGCCCTACCCTGGTGCTGGTTCATAACAAAACCCTGGCGGCTCAGCTCTATGGCGAGATGAAGGCCTTCTTCCCCCACAATGCGGTGGAGTACTTCGTCTCCTACTACGACTACTACCAGCCTGAGGCCTATGTCCCCGCCTCCGACACCTTTATCGACAAAGACTCCTCCATCAACGAACATATCGAACAGATGCGCCTCTCCGCCACCAAGGCACTGCTGGAGCGCTCTGACACCATCATTGTAGCCACCGTCTCCTGCATCTATGGCCTGGGCGACCCACGCGCCTATCTCAGCATGGTGCTGCATCTGGTACGCGGCAGCCCGCTGGATCAACGCGCCCTGCTGCGCAAACTGGCTGAGCTGCAATACAGCCGTAACGAGGTCGAACTGCACCGTGCCACCTATCGCGTACGTGGTGATGTGATCGACATCTACCCGGCCGAGTCCGACCGTGACGCCGTGCGCATCGAGCTGTTTGATGATGAGATTGAGTCCATCGCCCTGTTCGACCCGCTCACAGGTGAGATTCAGCGCAAGGTGCCACGCTACACCATCTATCCAAAATCCCACTACGTCACCCCCAGAGCAACATTGCTGAAGGCGGTTGACAAGATCAAGATAGAGCTGAAACAGCGCCTGGAACAGCTGCGCGACAACAACCGGCTGGTCGAGGCCCAACGGCTGGAGCAGCGCACCCAGTTTGATATCGAGATGATCAACGAGCTGGGCTACTGCTCCGGCATCGAAAACTATTCACGCTACCTCTCTGGTCGCAAACCAGGTGAGTCACCCCCAACACTTTTTGATTATCTACCCGACAATGCCCTGCTGGTGGCCGATGAGAGCCACGTCTCCATCCCCCAGGTTGGCGGCATGTACCGGGGCGACCGATCCCGCAAGGAGACACTGGTCGAATATGGTTTTCGGCTCCCCTCTGCACTGGACAACCGGCCGCTGCGCTTCGAAGAGTTTGAAGCCCGCTCACCTCAGACCATCTACGTCTCCGCCACCCCCCGCCCCTACGAGTTGGAGAGATCGGGCGCACTGGTCGAGCAGGTGGTACGCCCCACCGGGCTGATTGACCCTGAGCTGGAGATCCGTCCCGTTGCCACCCAGGTGGACGACCTGCTCTCCGAGATCAACCAGCGAGCCAGCATCAACGAACGAGTGCTGGTCACCACCCTGACCAAACGCATGGCAGAGGATCTGACCGACTACCTCACCGAACATGGCGTGCGGGTGCGCTATCTGCACTCTGATATCGACACCGTTGAACGGGTCGAGATCATCCGCGACCTGCGGCTGGGGGAGTTTGATGCACTGGTCGGCATCAACCTGCTGCGTGAAGGGCTGGATATGCCGGAGGTCTCACTGGTCACCATCCTGGATGCAGACAAAGAGGGATTCCTGCGCTCTGAAGGCTCACTGATCCAGACCATTGGACGC
>JALSJZ010000177.1 GCA_026989135.1 Sedimenticola sp.
GGTAGGTCAGCTCAACCTGTAGCTTCTCTGGCAGTGCAATATTTCTAAGGTCGTTGCCGTGGGTGTTTTTGGCAATCGCATTGAGACGCCATATCTGCTGATACGGGTTGTTGAGTTTCTCTAAGGCCTCTGTGCCACCATAGCTGGAGATCATCTGCTGCACTACTTTATCTGCTGAAGTGGTGTTGGCAGAGAGATTCAGTGATAGCAAAAGTGTGATTAGAGAGATGTAGATTAGGGCAAGTTTATGTTTCATCTGCATGGTTCTCTGGTAGAGGGGATAAAAAATGCCATCCCTGGCAAGGCTTGGTTGAACTTTTTAGCCAAGTGCAGCCAGTGCAGCATCATAGTCAGGCTCTTGGGTGATCTCAGGAACCTGTTCGGTGTAGATCACTTTGCCGGTTGTATCGATGACCACAATGGCGCGTGACAGTATGCCAGCAAGAGGGCCGTCAATGATGCGAACGCCGTAATTGTCACCAAAGTCATGGTTGCGCATTTCACTTGCGGATATGACGTTGCTCAGCCCTTCAGCGCCGCAAAAACGCTTCTGGGCAAAAGGCAGGTCGTCGGAGACACAGAGCACGGTTGTATTATCCAGTGCATTGGCTTTTGCATTGAAAAAACGGACGGAAGCGGCGCAGACATCGGTGTCGACGCTTGGGAAGATGTTCAGAATAACCCGCTTTCCACGAAGATCTTCAGCAGTGATGTCTGAGAGATCTGTCTTTGTCAGTAAAAAACCGGGGGCCTGGCTTCCAACGGCTGGCAGTGATCCGATGGTGTTGATCGGGTTATCCTTAAGTGTGATTTGTGTCATGTTCAGTTACCTTTATAAAATGATGAAATGAAGTAAAGTCTCTAAAACTGCAACTGCATTCCCGGTGGGGAAAAGGGTTACGCCTCTACTTTGACCTCAACGGGGTCACACTCCCAAAGGCCATGTTTGGTGCAGTATGACAAGGCTGTTAAGCTGAGTTCGTCCGTTGTTGGAACCAGATTGAAGGTGACTTCAGCCTGACCTTTTGTGCCGTTGCCGCCCAGGGTGCCGGGTGGGAAGCTGGCTTCGGCAACCAGTGTCTGTCCGTTGTAGAGTTGAATGGAGCGGATGTAGTGGTCATTGTCATCCGGGTGCGAATAGGCGTTGCCCATGGTGACGGTGACGGGGAACTTCTCTCCAGCTTTTGCGCGGTCTGCACACTGGATGAAGGGAGAGTGACGGTCAATGTAGTCTTTGCGGGTCTCTCTTTCGACCTGATCAATATCTTGGTAGCGGTTAATTTTTGGCATGTTGTTCTCCTCGTCTGTGATGCGTCACCAACAAAAGTGACTTTATGTTGGCAGCGCGCATCGAATATGTCAACCTGAATTTTGATAAATAGCAGAAAAAGTCACAGAGGGCTATGCTGATGCGTTACTGTTCAGCGTTCATGCCAGCTGTGGTCACGCAGATTTTGTTGCTCCTGCTCGTCTGCTTCGAGTATTTGAGCCAGCTCTTTCCGCGCCATACGGGAGATATGGATGCGTTTCTCCAGCGCGTCGGTTTGATACATTTTTTGCAGCAGCGCCTCTTCATGGTCACGGAATATGTGCGCCATCTGCTTTGCCTGAAAGGCACCATAGCCCAGTTGCTTCAGTGCATCTTCGCCCAGCAGCAGGGCGGACTCTTGAATCTCTCTGCGGAACAGCGGGATATCCCGTTTCAGAAATTCCATGGCAGTGGCCATGCCACGCGCGCGTGCCAGGATGGTCAGCTGTGGAAAGTGCTGCCGTGCCAGGTCGGCAATTGCCAGCACCTTCTCTGGGTCATCAACGGTAATGATCAGCAGCCTGGCTTTTTCTGCCCCAGCTGAGTGGAGCATATCCAGGCGGCTGGCATCCCCGTAGTAGACGCGATAACCGAAACGCCGGGCATCCTCTATCTGATCCGGGTTGTGATCCAGTATGGTGGTTGCGACCCGGTTGGCGTGTAGCAGGCGGCCTACGGTGCGTCCAAACCGACCGAATCCGGCGATAATGACCGGGTTGTCGGGCTCTTCAATGGTATCTGCGGGTTGCTGGCTGCCAAGATGCAGAAAGCGGGGTTCGACAAATCGTTCATTGAGCAGAAGCAGCAGCGGTGTTGCCATCATCGAGAAGGCAACGACCACAAACAGCAGGCTGGCCCACTGCTGTTCCAATGCGTTGGCGGCGACAGCGGCGGTAAAAAGCACGAATGCAAACTCACCCCCCTGGCCGAGCAGGCAGGCAAACAGCCCGTGCTGACTTGCGGGGAGCTTGCTTGCCCGGGCAATGGCGATCAGCACGGCCAGCTTTACCAATAGCAGACCCAATACCAGAGCGATGATGAGCCAGGGTTTGTCCAGCAGAAGCCCAAAGTCGATGGTCATGCCGACGGAGATGAAAAAGAGCCCCAGCAGCAGCCCCTTGAATGGTTCGATCTCGATCTCCAGCTCATGCCGGTATTCAGACTCGGCCAGCAGAACGCCGGCCAGAAAGGTTCCCAGCGCCATAGAGATGCCGACAGCGTCCATCAGCAGGGCGATGCCAATGACCAGCAGCAGTGAGAAAGCGGTGAATATCTCACGCAGGCGGGTGGCGGCAATGAAACGGAAGATCGGGCGGATCAGAAAGCGGCCGCCGATAATGATGGCTCCGATGACCGCTATCACCTTCAATGCCTCCAGCAGCGGTTCGCTGCTCTCTCCCATGTTGCTGCCCAGCAGGGGGATCAGGGTCAGCATCGGGATCACGGCAATGTCCTGAAACAGCAGGATGGAGAAGACCGACTGCCCGGTGGGTGTCGAGAGCTGGTTTCTCTCTTTCAGGCTCTGCAGTGCAATGGCGGTGGATGAGAGTGACAGCCCCATTGCGATGATCAGGGCGCTGCTCCAGGTGAGTCCCAGCAGGCTGCATATTGCAAAGATGATCAGTGCAGTGGCGATCACCTGAATGCTGCCGATGCCAAATATGGGGCGGCGCATGCTCCATAGCCGTTTGGGGTTCAACTCGAGCCCGATCAGAAACAGCAGCAGTACCACGCCAAATTCAGCAAAGTGCAGGATGTCGCGGCTGTTGGAGATCAGAGCCAGCCCCCATGGGCCGATGGCAACGCCTGCAATCAGATAGCCGAGCACTGAGCCAAGCCCCAGCCGTTTCGCAAAGGGGACGGCCACGACGGCTGCGCCCAGATAGATCAGGCTGTTGGCCAACAGGTCGTGATCATTCATGGTCTGTTTCTGCGAGGTAGTTGAGCAGCAGCTGCCGGTATTGGCTGGCCTGATCCTCTATCGCTGCTTCAGTGATGCGATGGGCGCTGTAGACCACAAAAGGGGCAAGGTACTGCATGCCGCAGTGGATGGCCATCTGCTCGTATGGCCGCAAAAAATGCTCGATAGGGAATCGGTCATAGCCTCCCAACTGGTATGACGCCCTGCTGTGGCCGACGCTCACTGCCGACATGAGCTTTTTTCCACGCAGTGCAAACCCGCCTTCATGCAGGGCAAACCGCTCCTCCAGCACACAATCCTGCCACTGCTTCAATATGGCTGGTGCGCTGTACCAGTAAAAAGGGTGGTGAAAAATGATGAGACTGGCCGAGAGCAGCTGCTGCTGCTCCAAGCGGACATTGATATAAAAATCAGGATATTTTTCATAGAGATCAATAATCCTGACCTCTGGGATATCCTCTACTGCGTGCAGCAGTGGGCGGTTAATACGGGATTGCTGAGGGTATGGGTGGGCAAAAAGGATGAGAATCTTGCCGCTGTTGGTTTGTGCTGTTTCCATAGTCTTCAGGGTGAACCTTGTTATGTGACACATTGATGGGTTAGCAACAAATATGATTATATACTGACTACTCGGTGATGATTTGTCAAGATTAAGTTATGCTTGAAGCGAACTGTCTATATATGAGGAGAGCCGGATGAAGAGGTGGAAGTGCATGACCTGTGGTTATATCTATGATGAGGCAAAGGGTATGCCTGAATTTGGCATTGAGCCGGGAACGCTTTTTGAGGATCTGCCGGATAATTGGGAGTGTCCTGACTGCGGCTCCCCCAAGGATGACTTTATTGTTGTTGGCAGTTGATGCTGAGCTTTTACCTGCTGCCCGGATTGGTTGGGGCGGCAGGTTTCACAGATAGAGCCGCTGCGGTTATAACTTGATAGGCATTCGGTAGCGTGTGCCGTTAACATTCAGAATAATGCCGTTTTCAGTGATTTCATCAAGGAAGATGCCGTCACTTATCAATGAGTTTTCGCTGTAGCGTGTCGAGTTGATATATACGAATCTTTTGGCGGGTGTTTTAGAATACATGTGGACGCTGATTTTCATATCCGCCAGCTGCAGGTTTTTAATTTCACTGCGGTCTTGAGATTTTGCATGCTCCTGGTCGGCTTGCGTATCTAAACTGGCAGTAGCGATTGCGTCTGCAGGCGCTGTTGTTTTTGTAGTGCCCGGCTCCTGGGTTGCCGTTGCGGTTTTATCACTGCGGTTGCGCTGGCTGATCAGGTGACCAAACCCAGGCGCACTCTGTCTGCTAAAGCCTGCGCTGTCAGGTGTCTCATCTATTGCTGCCGGTGTAGTCATGGCCTTGTGGCTGGCGGCTTGATGCGCAGGCTCTGGCTCTGCCTGCTTTTTCGTTATGGCAGGGGCTGGCTCCTGAGCAGTCTGTGTTTGCATGTGCGAAGCCCCGCTATCTGACTCCATTGTATAGATTACCAGCAGCGTAACAATGGCTGATGTGATGCAGGCAGTTGCGATCAGTATAAGCAGAAGGCTTTTATTGATGCTCTTTTTTTCGAGCGGATAGGCCTGTGGCATAGTGCCACGGCTGGGTGCGCTGTTGTTCTGCTCTGCCTTGTTGAGGGCTTCGAGTATAAGAGACATGCTATCTTTCTACCGCAGCCAGTAGCGGTATGCCGGCCTTTTTTGTCAATGTGTTCAATAGAATGATGGTCTCTTTTCCAGCAACGCCATCTGCCTTCAGTGAATTGTTTCGCTGAAATTCCATAACCTGCTCTTCAAGGGAGGCATCAAAGATGTCGCTGCTTTTGGTGTCGTGAATACCCAGTGCGGTTTTGATCTGATTGCGGAACTGCCGCACATCTTCTCCTCTGTTTCCACGTTCGAAACGCATGCGTCTCTTGGGTGGCTGCCAAAAGATCAGGTACTCTCCAAACCAGTGTTTATCTGCTTCATTGAATGTGATTCTTGTGGTTTTTTTGCCGCAGCTCAGCAGCATGCCATCTTCATTCAATGCGCTGATGAGCAGGTGTTGCCAGTGGCCTCTGCTGCTCTGTAGTTCAATAATGGCAGGGCGGTTATAGCGCCTCAGGTTGTTCCAGGTTCCCTGGCTCTGCACGCAGCTTAACCCGGCACGGTTCGCCATATCACAAGCGGTGCGGCCTGCCTCGGGCTGGTATGTTATGCCCCAGAGGTTAAATAGATCATTGACTGCGGTCTCACTGCTACTGTTGCAGTTGCTGTCATCCAGCAGCTCTTTTAGTGTGACGGTCGCATAGGTTCTGTTTTTGTCTGTTTTAACGGCTGTCAGCGCAGTAGCCACAATCAAGGGTGTATGCTTGTTTTGGCGGATGGATAAAATGGTCTCTCTTTCTGATGTTTCTGGTTGCACATTAGCGGACTGCAATGTGGCCGGTTCAGGGGCTGTGGTCTCTTTTGTAATGGGTTGAATCGCACTCTGTGTGGAAGCTGATTTGCTGATAACGTGCGGCTCTTCAGATGATGGAGCCTCCAGCTGACCCCATGGTGGAAGGGTGTAGGCTGCCACCGCAAAACTGGTCAGTATGATGCCGGCAGCAACGATCTTTCTGGTGGGATTAAAGAAGCTGTTTTTGGCGTTTGGCAAAATCTCACAGGCGGCCTGGGTGACCATCTTTGCATCAATGGTGTCTGCGTTTTTGGCATAGGCACCCAGCAGGGCGCGGTCACAGATGATGTTGATCAGGCGGGGTGTGCCGTTGCACAGACGGTAGATTTTGTCTATTGCCGGGCTGGAGAAGATAGGGCGCTGCACCCCTGCAATCCACATGCGGTGGCGAATATAGGCGGCGGTCTCTACCTGTGACAGCGGTGCTATATGGTATCTTGCTGTGATGCGCTGGGTCAGTTGTCGCATCACGGGTCGGGCCAGCATATCCTGAAGCTCGGGTTGGCCAACCAGTAGTATTTGCAGCAGTTTGCGTTTGGATGTCTCCAGGTTGGTCAGCAGGCGAATCTGTTCCAGCACCTCATCCGAGAGGTTTTGTGCCTCATCAATAATAAGGATGGTTCGCCTGCCTTGGGAGTGGTTGTCTAATAGCTTCTTGTTCAGCAGGTCAATCAGTACCTTGATGCTGGCGGTCTCAGCCGGGTATTGAAGATGCAGCTCATCACAGATGTTGGCGACCAGCTCCAGAGCCGTCTGCTTGGGGTTTAAAATGAAGGCAATATCGATGGTTTTAGGCAGCTGCTCCAGCAGGCAGCGGCAGAGTGCGGTCTTGCCTGTGCCAACCTCTCCAGTCAACAGCACAAATCCGTTGGTTTCAAACAGGCCATATCTCAAGTGGGCGAGGGCATCTTCATGCCTCTGGCTCATGTAGATGAACTTGGGGTCTGGGGTGATGGAGAATGGCGCTTCATCAAACCCAAAGTAGCTTTTATACATGGAGGTCTGCTGGCCTGTATCCGCTAAGGTGTATTGCAGTGAGTGCTATTTTCTCAAGAATCAGGAGTGAATGATAGGGGGAGGGGGGGCAACTGCCCTCCTCCTGATTTGTGTGGGGGGATGCTGCTTAGTAGACACCAACATCCAGATAGCTGCGGGAGAGCTTGGTGAGAGCAATAACGTAGGCTGCGGTGCGGTAGTCTTCAATACCGCTTTCCCGGTGGTAGGTTTCGATGATCTCCTGTAGCGCCAGGCGCATGCTGTCATCCAGCCCTGAGCGCACCAGGTCAAACTCATCTGCGCCCCGTACCAGCTCTTTCTGGATCCAGTCAGGGACAGGGCCGTTGCTCATCGCCTCAAGTGCATGCACGATGTGTTGACCACGCGCCTCATCAAAGCGACGCTGCATGCGTCCAAAGCGGATATGGGTCAGATTTCTGATCCATTCAAAGTAGGAGACGATGACGCCTCCGGCGTTCATAAAGGCATCGGGAAGGATCACGACGCCTCTCTTTTGCAAGATACGATCGGCCTCAAAAGTGACCGGGCCGTTGGCGGCCTCTGCAATCAGTTTTGCCTTGATGTTATTGGCATTTCCCTCATGAATAACGCCCTCCAGCGCGGCAGGGATCAGGATGTCACACTCCAGCTCTAGCCCTTTGGCGCCATCGGGTGAGAAGGTGGTTCCGGCAAATCCTTTGATGCTTCCGGTATCATTTTTGTGAAAATAGGCCTGCTGTACCTGAATGCCATTTTCATTCATGATGACGCCATCATGTTCAATGATGGCGATCACCGTTACGCCATCCTCCTCCGAGAGAAATTTGGCGGCATGGTAGCCCACATTTCCCAGCCCCTGTATGACCACCTTTTTGCCTGCCAGGTCGCCTTTGAAGCGGGCGGATTTTACCTCATCAGGGTGGCGGAAAAACTCCTGCAGGGCGTATTGGATGCCTCGACCCGTGGCCTCGGTGCGCCCACGGATGCCGCCATGGGCAACGGGTTTTCCTGTTACGCAGGCGACGTGGTTAATATCATCCGGGTTCAGGTGTTTGTAGGTGTCTGCAATCCAGGCCATCTCTCTTTGGCCTGTGCCCATGTCGGGAGCGGGCACGTTGGTTGCCGGGCTGAGAAAGCCTTTTTCAGCCAGTTCACGCGCAAAACGGCGGGTGATGCGCTGCATCTCATCCCTGGTGTAGTGGCTGGGGTCGATGAACAGCCCCCCCTTTGAGCCGCCAAACGGCACATCAACGATGGCGCACTTGTAGGTCATCAGTGCGGCCAGAGCCTCCACCTCCATTTGGTCGACAGATGTGGCAAAACGGATGCCGCCTTTGGAGGGCAGTCGATGGATGCTGTGAACAGCCCGCCAGCCGGTAAACATCTCAATCTTGCCCTTGATCTCGACAGGGAAGGTGACCTGTAATACGGAGGCACAGGCCTTGATGGCGTTGGCAACAGCTGGGTCGAGGTTCATGATCTGAACGGCTCGATCCACCATGTGATCTACACTCTGTCGAAATGAGAG
>JALSJZ010000178.1 GCA_026989135.1 Sedimenticola sp.
GAAAAAGATGATGCCCAGCGAGATGATCAATGCCTGCTTCATTCCGGCAAAGGATTCATTGGCCTCCTTTTTACTGCCCAGAAAGAGCAGCTGATACCCCGGCCGCTCTGTCGACAGATTTTTGAACGCCTCTTTTACCTGCTCGATCACCTCATTGGGTGTGGTGATTGTCGCGTTGACCTCGGCCGTGATGGTGGCGAGCCGCTGCATATCCCGGCGGTTTACGCTGTTGAATCCCCTTTCGCGTTTGATGGTTGCCACATCACCCAGATAGACGGTTTTGCCCTGCTCCAGTGTGATGGGCAGGCGCTCCAGCGCCACTGCATTGTTGCGCAGCTCGTCCGGATAGATGAGCCGCACCGGGATGCGTTTGTCACGCCAGTTGACATGAACCACCTTCTCCCCGAGAAAGCCGGTGCGTACGGCGCTTGCCAGCTGCGCCTGCGTGATCCCCAGCTGGCGGCCACGTTCGTTCAGCTGGTAGCGGTACTCCAGTTTGCCGGGATCCATATCCTGGCGGGCGTCAGAGATACCGGGCAGCCGTTGCAGATAGCTGCGGATCTGCTCGGCCTGGTTGCGCAGTACCTCGACATCGGCTCCGGTGACGCCAATCTCGATGTCGGCTCCGCTGGGCCCGCCCTGGGGGCGCAGCAGGGACATACGCTGGATGCCGGGCACCTGTTGCAGACGTTCACGCAGCTCATGGGTGATGACATTTGTGGGCCGTTCGCGGCTCCCCTCCCTTCTGAATTTCAGGCTGACGATGGGGGAGACATAGCGCTCGATGAAGCCTTCGGGTCTGGGCTTTTCCAGGTCGATGATCAGCTGTATGTAGCGGCTGCCCAGACGTACCCGCTGCATGTCGATAAAGCTGACGCCGACGTTGGTGAGCAGCGTTTTCAGTTCGCCCTCTTGCAGGGTGTCGAAGACCACCTGCTCCAACTGTTTGGCCACCTTGGTGGAGTCTTCGATGCTGTAGGTGTTGGGGGTTTCGATATTGATGAAAAACTGGCCGGTATCGACATGGCCAAAGAGCAGAAACGGGATGCGGGTGTGGGCATAGGCGATGGCGATCAGCAGCATGCCGATGGTGAACAGTGAGACATGGTAACGGTTATGCAGTGCCCAGCGCAGAGTATCGAGGTAGCGGTTCAGCAGCCTGCCCCAGTTGATCCATCCCGCACGGGTCTGCCGCTTTTTGGCCTTGAGCCACTCTTTGGCGTGGGAGGGGAGCACCCCGAAGGCCTCCAGCAGCGAACCCAGCAAGGCGGCGCTGACCACGATGGGGATCACCGCAATAAAGGCGCCCATGGTGCCGCCAACCGCCAGCATCGGCATAAAGGCGGCGATAGTGGTCATGGTGGAGGCCATCACCGGCCAGAAGACCTCTTTGGTGCCGAGGCTGGCGGCCTCGCTGGGTGGCATGCCCGCCTCGACATGGCGATAGATGTTTTCAGTGACGATAATGGCATCATCCACGATCAGGCCAAGGGC
The DNA here is from genome assembly GCA_026989135.1 of Sedimenticola sp. Taxonomy (GTDB): domain Bacteria; phylum Pseudomonadota; class Gammaproteobacteria; order Chromatiales; family Chromatiaceae; genus WFXD01. The sequence goes on from JALSJZ010000178.1 coordinate 1,495, forward strand.
AATCAGAAAGGCAAACAGGGAGACCATATTAATGCTGTAACCCAGATAGCTGATGATGATCACAGCGACCAGGAAGGAGACCGGGATACCCAGGGCGGTGATGGCGGCCACCCGCAGGTTGAGCATCAGACAGAGGGCCAGCAGCACCAGCGAGAGGCCGATGAGGCCGGATGATTTAACTGTCTCCAGACGGTTTTTTACGAAGATGGAGAGGTCGCTGAAGATGCCGATGCGGATACTGGCGGGCAGCTTGAGCTGTAGCTCATCCACGTAATCCCGCACTTGCTGCGCCACCTCGATGGTGGAGGCCTGTGCGGTCTTGGTGATGGTCATGTTGACCGAGGGTTTGCCATTGAAACGGCCGATGGTCTTCACCTCCTCCAGTCGGCGTTCGACCTTGGCGACATCGCCCAGCCGCAGGATGCCGCCGCTGCGGTTATGCCGCAGCATGATCTGTGATACCGCCTCTGGATTGGGTGCAACCCCCAGGCCGCGCAGGCGGATGTCACCCTCCTGGGATTTGACCGAGCCGCCGGGCAGATCCCGCAGGTTGCTGCGCAGGGCATTGCCCACCGCCTCCAGCGAGAGCTTGCGGGCCGCCAGCACCTGGGGGTCGACCTCGACCCACAGCTCCCACTCCTGATCACCGGAGATACCGACGGAGGCGACACCCGGCAGCTGCATCATCTCGCGCTTGATCTCCTCCACCCGGTCGAAGAGATAGCCCCGCGCCACATCCCCGTAGAGGCTGACCGAGATGACGGGAAAACGGGTCTCAAGGCGGCTCAGCTCCGGCTCTTTGGCCTCGCTGGGCAGGTCGATCACCCGATCGACCGCAGTGCGCGCCTTGCGCATAAAGTCATCCACATCACTGCCGGGCTTGAGGCTGATCATGATGCTGGAGAGCCCTTCATTGCTGGTGGAGGTGATGCTGTCGATATCCCGCATGCCGTCGAACTCCTCCTCGATCGGCAGGGTGATCTGGCGCTCCACCTCCTCCGGGGCAGCCCCCTCATAGGTGGTATTGATCTGGATCTTGTCCTGCTCGATGGTGGGGAACATCTCCTGCGGCATGGCAAACCAGGAGAGCACCCCGCTCAATACCACCAGCGCCAGTGCCAGATTGACAATCAGCGGGTTGCGGATGGAGAAGTCGATCATTGGGTGTCAGATGGCATGATCTGCTGCCCATCGGTGAGGGCGGCCACATCGCGTGCGACAATGGCTTCGTCCCCATCCAGCCCCGCATGAACCACCTGCAGGTTGCCACTGTGGATGCCGATTTCAACCTGTCGCCGCTCCAGCCGGTTGCCCTCCTTGACCACAAACAGGTAGCTGTGACCGCTGTCGTGCAGCAGGGCCGGGCGTGGCACCACAATGGCATTGGGCAAGGTGGTCAGGGGCAGTCTGGCAGAGGCCAGCATGCCTGGGATCAACCCCTCTCCGGGGATGCGAATCCGTATGGGGTGGGTAAAGGTCTCTGGATCTGGGTCGTGCTGGATGGCAATCAGCTGGCCGGAGAACTGGGTGCCGTTGACTGAGACCTCAAGTGGCTGTCCCTGTTTCAGCGCGACTGCGGTAGAGCCGCTCACCTCGGCGTAGAGGTCCAGTGAGCGGTCATCAATCAGCTCCAGTACGGGGTCACTGGGGGTGATGTGGTCGCCCTGCTCTATCCATACCTTATTTACCCGGCCGGCGTAGGGTGCGGTCAGATGGGTGCGTCGAACATTACGCTGGGCGCGTTGCAGAGCCGATTGCAGTGCAGCGAGCCGCTGCCCGCTGGTGTTGACGGTATAGGCCAGCCGGGCCTCTTCGCTTTGCAGTTGCAGCAGCTGTTGGCGCGTCTCATCCAGCCTGGATTGAGAGGAGAGGGATTTTTTGCCCAGGCTGATGAGCCGATCGACTCCGGCCTGCGCCAGTTGTACATTGTTGCGGGCAAGCTCCAGCAGCTGCTGGTCGCGCAGCTGGCTGGCCTGCTCCTGCTGTAGCCGCGCCTTGGCCTCTGTGGCTATATCCCGATAATCGGCATCATCCAGCTGCAGCAGCAGCTCGCCCTGCTGCACTTCAGCTCCCGCCTCCACCAGCCGCCTAAGCAGATTTCCGCTTACCTCAAAATGGAGGGCGGATTTGTGGGCAGGTTGCAGACGGCCGGTAACCGGGTCAAAGGGGTGAATATCTCTGCGGGCCACCTGGATCACCGCTGTCCGGGCGATTGGCAGCGCCTTTAATTCAGGTGCTTTGATGGGGCCTGTGATGTAGAGTTGCCGTACGGTCAGACCGATCAGCGCTACCAGAAGCAGAAAAACAGAAAACCGGATAAACTTAGCCGCCACGATTGCTCTCGATCTTGAAGAAGTGCTGATTCTATGCGATTTTATGCGGATCAGGCCAATGCAGCTTTCTGAGCCGGGAGATCATCTGTAGAATGCCTGGCCAATATATCCAGAGTAATAATAACTTTTTGAGAAGATGCCGTGCCCGGACAACCTAGGATTTTAGCTGTTGCGATCAGCATACTGCTGCTGGCATCGGTCGTATTGCCCCTTCAGGCGGCGTCTCCCACCTGGACCTGCCGCACCGCTGCCGATGGTGCAAGCTGGGAGTGCTTTAAAGATGGCATTCCGGCAACCAAACCCGCATCGTCCGAGTCCGCTGCCCCGGTTCTGGAGCAGGTATCGCCCGCTGTCACCAGCAAGCCTGTAGCGCCAGCGGTTGAACCCCAGGAGCCAGCGGCTACCCCGGCGGCAAAACCGGCATCTGTGACGGTTGCCGCGAAGGGTGCTGACTCAGCCTCTGTTGCACGCATTGACCATGGTCTGAACTGGGATCGGTGTGGGCTTGCGCCGCAGCAGGATCCGGCCCGATCTGAAGGTGCCTCCCCTGAGGATGAACTTACCTATATCAATGCGGATGCAGCGGAGCTCTCCCGCAATGATGAGGTTGGCATCTTTACCGGCAGTGCTGAAGTGATACGCGGGGAGCGGCTGCTGGGCGCTGACAGGATCCACTACAACCACAAGAGTGATGTGGTGGATGCCGTGGGCAATGTCTATTACCAGGATCCAACGCTTCGCCTGCAGGGGGCAAAAGCCAAATTCAATCTGGCAGAGGATCGGGGGCATCTGGAGCTGGCCGAGTATCGGCTGCCGACGGCCATGGCGCGCGGCACCGCCCGCCAGGCGGAACTGCTCAATAAAAATCAGGCGCGTTTTGAGGATATTGAATACACGACCTGCCGCCCCGGTGATAACAGCTGGGTGCTGCGAGCCAGGACGCTGAATACCGATCAGGAGAGCGGGCGTGGTGAAGCGACCCACGTCAGGGTTGCACTGGGTGGCATGCCGGTCTTTTATGCCCCCTACTTTAGCTTTCCTATCGATGATCGGCGTCAATCAGGTATCTTGACTCCCTCTTTTGGCATGTCCGAAGAGCTGGGCGCAGATGTCTCCATACCCTACTATCTGAACCTTGCGCCTAATTATGATGCCACCATTACCCCGCGCATCATGAGCCGACGGGGGCTGATGCTGGCGGGTGAGTTTCGCTATTTGACAAAGAATCACAGCGGTATTGTTACAGGTGAGATCATCCCTGACGACAACGATGCCCCCGGTAACCTGAACAGCACCCGTGGTGCCTTCTCGGTTAAAGAGCGGGGTCTGCTGGCGCAAAACATGGTGCTGGATCTGGACATCAACCATGTCTCCGACGAAGAGTATCTGGATGATTTTGGTGGCAGTCTGGCGGTCTCTTCTGTACGGCAGCTGGAGCGGCGTGCCGATGTCACCTACTACGGACGCGGCTGGTCTGCACTGGCGCGTCTGCAACATTTTCAGAGCACGGATGATACGCTTGCAGCGGCAAGTGAGGCCTATCGCAGGCTTCCGCAACTCCGCTTTTCACTGGAGCGCCCGGATCAGCCCTTTGGTTTGACCTACCATCTGGATGCTGAATATGTTCAGTTTGATCATCAAGCCAAGGTAGAAGGGCAGCGTTATGATCTGCTGGGCGGGCTGAGTATGCCGATGATGAGACCCTGGGGGTTTCTGACACCAAAGGTTACCGCACGTTACACCGCCTACTCGTTGGATAACGAGGCGGCAGGTGCCACCGATGACCCGGATCGTTTTATCCCGACCCTGAGCATTGATGGCGGCCTCTTTTTTGATCGCCAAACCAACTGGTTTGGCAACGCCCTGGTACAGACGCTTGAGCCTCGTGCCTACTATCTGGCTATTCCGCATAAAAATCAGGATGATCAACCGGACTTTGATACCTCAAAAAATGAGATCAGCTTTCCCAACCTCTTTCGTGAAAACCGCTTCAATGGTGCAGACCGGGTGGGCGATGCCAACCAGCTGACACTGGCATTGACCTCCCGCATCATGGAGGATGCGACAGGCAAGGAGCTGCTGCGAACCAGTATCGGCTCGATCTTCTACTTCAGAGACCGGAAGGTGCAGTTGAACCGCACCACAGTCAATGAGGATGACACCACTTCAGAGATTGTTGCAGAGGCCTCTGCCCGTCTGGCCGAGGCCTGGAGCGGTCGGGTAACGGGTCAGTGGGATCCACATCGCAGCAGCCGCAATACCTCAAAGACAGCCGTGCAGCTGCATTACCGGGATCAGGATCGGCGTATCTTCAATATTTCCCACCGCTACAACCGGGACATCTCCGAGCAGACCGATATCTCAACCCGCTGGCCCGTTACCCGCCGCCTGAGTCTGGTTGGGCGCTGGTACTATTCACTGCGGCATAACCGCACGATGGAGGGGTTTGGCGGCTTTGAGTATGACGGCTGCTGCTATGTGGTTCGCGTTGTAGGCAGGCACTATGTGAACGAACTTGAGGCTGACAGCGCCAACAATGCCATCTTTGTGCAGCTGGAGCTCAAAGGGCTGAGCAGCTTTGGCAGTGATATTATATCGCTGTTGGATAGAGGCATTTTTGGATACACCTACGATTATTAGAACCCCCGCCAGGCTTTATATTTCCCTGCTATTAAGCCTAAATCGATATGACTGAGGAAATCAAAGAACCGTGGAAACGCGACACAAATAGCAAATATTCAGAAGTAGTGAAAACTATTATGGGGCTTTCTACTGCTTCGTTATTGTTACCTGTTTTCATGGCAAGAGAGTTTCTCGGCATAGAAACAAAGAAACCACTAGTTGATGTTCTTGGTTGTTCTGTCTACTTGGCTTGGGGCTTATTGGCGTTCTCTATTCTTGCAAGTATTTTTTTCTTATATCTGTCTGCAAAATGGATAAGAATTGCTTGGGGTCAAGAAGCTGGTGTTTTGTGGTCAAAAAACACTAGTGAATCAAGAGTTGAAACACTAATGGAAATCAGTTTTTGGTCTTGTATTGTATGGTTTGGTATAGGATTATTTTTAACAATTATGTTTTTTGTTAACTATGCAAACGATTTATAGCAAGGCGCTCGTTCGGTCGCAAAAAACTACGCTGCGCTTCGTTTGTGCCGCACAGCTTGCTCGTTAGCACCACAATAAAAACAGTATGGCTATTTAGCCATATCAGTGCTATATTTATCTCATGAGTAAGCCAAACTTCGAGTGGGATGAGGCCAAAAATCAGGAAAATAAACAAAAACATGGGGTTGCATTCTATGAAGCGCAGCATGCTTTCTTAGACGAAAATCGTGTTATTGCTGAAGACTTGGCTCACAGCCAAAATGAAAAACGCTATTATTGTTTTGGTCTAAACGAAGACGGCACAGCCATTCTCACCGTTCGGTTTACTTATCGGTCTGGTTGTATCCGTATTATCGGTGCAGGTTATTGGCGTAAAGGTAAAAAGATCTATGAGCAAACTAATTCAATATAGTAATGAGCCATTAGGTGATATAAAGCTTGTCCCTGATTTTCTGCCGTCGCCTGAAGAGCTGGCGCTTAAGCAGCAAAACACAAAAGTCACCATTTCACTCAGCACAGAGAGTGTCGCCTACTTCAAGGATGTCGCAAAAAAACATCACATGCAGTATCAAAAAATGATACGGCAGTTACTTGATGAGTATGTGGCACACCAAAAAAGTGCTAACAAGCGCATTTAGCGGACGCAAAAAACGTGCCGCTGATGCAGGTCGATAGAACCCCATACCCTGGAAGTTCCGCTTCCGATATTTTTGTAACCATGTATTTATGATCTCTATAAGACTCCCCCTGTTTTCCCTGTTATTGCTAACGCTATTGTCTCTCTGCCCGGTGGTTGCGGAGGAGGTGGACAGTATCGTGGCGGTCGTGAACGATGATGTCATTGTGCGCAGTGAGCTTGATGCTGAACTTTCCCAGCTTGTCTCCCAGCTGAGGCAGCAAGGTACGCGCATACCAGCAAGATCCGTGTTGGAACGGCAGGTGCTGGAGCGGCTGATTGTAAAAAAATTACAGCTGGCGGCGGCACGGCAGGCCGGTA
>JALSJZ010000179.1 GCA_026989135.1 Sedimenticola sp.
GTGGTGCCTTTCCCCCCGCACCACCAGTCTAACAGGCACATTATGCCACTATGGTTGAGACTGTAGATTCTGGCCCTTCCACCCGCCTGGTTTCGTGCTGCGGATACCATTTGCAAGCACCGGGATTTAGTCTTAATGCTCTTTTCCTGCCTTGGCTTCCTTGTCCTGATTAATCAAAAGTTATGGATGCTGATGGATTTGTAGGCTATTGGCCAGCTAAGGGTGCCTGTTGGGCAAGAAGGTGTGGATGAGTTGCTGGAGATCCTTATTTGAGAAGACTCATGCGAGGACTGGAACCCCGCACTCTTGGGTTGATGGAAACGGCATGCAGACAGCAAAATATACGAAATATAAAACACAAATAGGCAACTGACTGGGGGGGAAATGACCCAAACCCGTTTATTAATCGCTGATGATGATGGAATTATATTAGCGATATTCGGTAAGGGACTACGCAATGCTGGGTATGAGGTAATAGAGGCAGATTCTGGAGAGGCGGCACTGAAGATGGTGGCAGAGAAGCCGGTAGATCTGGCGATTCTGGATGTGAATATGCCAGGCATCTCAGGCATTGATGCCGCATGCAAGATGAGGGAGCTGGGGATACCTGTGGTTTTTCTTTCGGCTTATGACGGCAGTGAGATGGTGGAAGCCGCACTGGCCAAGGGGGCGCAGGGATATATCGTAAAGCCGATTGACGTTGCAAAGGTGATTCCAACCATTGAGGCTGCGTTGGAGAGGGCGGGGGATCTGAAGGCATCCAGGGAAGCCGAGAGCAGATTGAACTGTGCCCTGGATACGGGAAAGGTGGTAAATGTTGTGGTTGGCATGATCATGGAACGCTACTGCGTGAATCAGCTTGAGGCCTTTGAGCTCCTGCGCCAAAATGCACGCTCAAAGCGATGCAAAGTACGTGAGGTGGCTACAGATATGATTGATGCTTTGGAGCTGCTAAACCAGCTTACCCAGTCTCGTTCTTCAGCAGATAAACGCAGGCGCTGATCTTCCAGAATGCTGGCTGGCAGAAAAAATGGGCGGTTAAAGTTTTTTCATGCCATGCCCGATAGCAAGGTACAAGAGTTGTCAGTGCCTCTTGATGAGATGTCGCAAGGTTATATCAGGAACAAGTTGCGACCCTCCCCGTGGTGCCATTCTAATCAAGCATATTGTAGCTATTACACCACGACAGTTGACGCTGTAGATTCCGGCCCTTCCCCCCGCCTGGTTTCGTGCTGCGCATACCGTTTGCAGACACTGAATGCAGTCTTAAGACCTTTCCTGCTGCCTTGATTAATCATTTCAGAGGCAGCTATGGATGCCCCATATAACAGTTGCTGCACTGAATGGAGGGATCATGAAGAAATCAGGTGGAACATACACCCCCAAGAATGACACCTGTGGCATGGATGTGGTGACCACAGATCAAGCAAGCCATACCGTGGGCAGTGGCGGTTCGCCGATGGGTATTCCAGTTGCAGAAGAGGGACATCAGCCGCTGGTAGATCTGGAGGCTATAGGTCAGTTAAAGGCGCTGATTGGGCAGGATGGCATGGATGAGTTGCTGGAGATCCTTTTTGAGACTACCCCTCAGCACCTGGCCGGGCTATATGAAGCGGTACAAAAGAGTGACCGCAAGACCCTGCACTCTATCTCCCATGTCATGAAATCAAGTAGTGGAACACTGGGGCTGGTGGCTCTGTTCGATCAATGCAAGGCGCTATCGGGTATGAGTCGCCAGATGTCTATGGTTGAGGCACAGCACAGGGTTGATGCTATTGAAGAGATTTATGGGCGGACTGCCACCTTTCTCCTCCAAAACTGTTTTGGGCAGAAAGAAGAAGGTAGCGAATGAATACGGCAGCGCTTATCTCTCCAGCCGCCTATGTTCTGATTGTTGATGGTGAGGGTTTCTATACTGATCTGCTCACTAAGCTGTTGAAGGATGAGTACAGCATCGCAACTGCGAAGGATGGCCAGCAGGCGTTGAAAAGGGCTGGGTGCAGCACACCGCCAGAGCTGATCCTGTTGGATACCCTGATACCCGGCATGGATGGTTATGAGGTCTGCCGCCTGCTGAAGCAGAACCCTGCCACCTGTGATATCCCGGTCATCCTCCTGGCCGCCAAGAGCGAGGTCGCTGATGAGATCAAAGGCTTTAAACTGGGCGCTGATGATTACATCACCAGGCCGATAAGCCCGCCGATCGTCAAGGCCCGGATCCAAACCCATCTGGCGCTGGATCGGATGCGGAAAGAGCTGCGGCAGGTGCACTGTGATCTTGAAAGAGAGATTAAGAAAAAAACGCATGCACTGCATCTGAGTGAAAGACGCCTGAGCGCGATTTATAACTCAAGCCCAGACTGTATCAGAATTATAGATTCCAACGGGATTATTCTTGATATGAATCCCAGTGGGCTTGCCATGCTTGAGGCGACCTCACTTGATGAGATCAAGGGTCGTTGCGCCTATGATTTTGTTGAGGCCAGGCAGAGAGATGAGTTCATCGAGATGAACAACAGGGTTTTTGCAGGTGCCTCAGCCTCATTGGAATTTAGAGCCCAGACACTAAAAGATAATTACTTATGGGTGGAATCTAATTCTGTGCCGTTGTTTGACAAGCAAGGCAATGTTACAGAAAACCTGTCCATAACCCGCAACATTACCAGGCGCAAGAAGACGGAGGAGGTGCTAAGAAAGCTCTCTATTGCTGTTGAACAGAGTCCGGCCAGCATTATCATTACCGACAAAGATGGCACCATTGAGTATGTCAATCCAGAATTTGAGCATGTGACCGGGTACAGCAAACAGGAAGCCATCGGCCAAAACCCAAGGATTCTCAAATCTGGGTGTATGTCGCCGGAGGTATACAGCAACCTTTGGGAAACAATTACAAGCGGTGGAATCTGGTCTGGAGAGCTTCACAACAGAAATAAAAATGGAGAGCTGTATTGGGAGCTTGCATCAATCTGCCCCATTAAGAATGATGCGGATGAAATTACTCACTTTATTGCGGTTAAGGAGAACATCAGCTTGCTCAAGTTGCGTGAAGATGAATTGCGACTGGCCAAGAAGGTAGCCGATACCGCCAACCAGACCAAGAGTAAATTCCTGGCCAACATGAGTCATGAGATCCGCACCCCGATGAATGTCATCATCGGCATGGGACACCTGCTCCAGAACACAAACCTTACAGAAGAGCAGCAAGGGCATCTGTCAGCAATCCAGTTATCTTCCCGGCATCTCCTTGGCATCATCAATAATATTCTGGATTTCTCCAAAATCGAGGCCGGAAAATTAGAACTGCAATCGACCCAATTTTACCTGAATGATGTTTTGCAGGATATTTTCAGTCTGATAGACCCTTTGGCCAGGGAGAAGTCGCTTGGGTTGCGCTTTTCTATCCCGGAGATTGACAGCTTACTGATAGGTGATCTGTTGCGTCTGAGCCAGGTGCTGGCAAACCTGACCGGTAATGCGGTGAAGTTCACTGAACAGGGAGAGATCAGGGTATCCGTGAAGATTCAGGAGCAGAAGAGTGCCCGGATTCGACTCCGGTTTGCGGTCAAGGATACAGGCATGGGCATAGAACCGGGAGAGCAGCAAAGGCTGTTTCAGCCCTTTACCCAGGCGAACAGCTCTTACACCCGGCGGCATGGCGGCACGGGACTGGGGTTGACTATCAGTCGCCAGCTGGTGGAGATGATGGGCGGGAAAATCTGGGTGGAGAGCGAGCTGGGCAAGGGCAGCACCTTCTTCTTCACAGCGGAGTTTGGTCTGGCGGCGGATGCCTGCGAGGCGGAGCCTGTATCGCCCAAGCCCCCGGTCAACAAGCCCTTGGTACAACGGGAAGGAGCCCATGTGCTGCTGGTAGAGGATGATAAGCTCAATCAGGTTGTGGCTCAACGGCTACTTGAGTCCTATGGCGTACAGGTTACCCTTGCGGAAAATGGACAGGAGGCCTTGGAGGCAGTGAAGTGCCAATCCTTCGATCTTGTGCTGATGGATATCCAGATGCCGGAGTTGGATGGCTATCAGGCTGCGGCAGAGATCCGCAAAGACGAGCGGTTTAAGAACCTGCCCGTTATAGCCATGACGGCTCATGCCACGGTGGATGAACGGGAGAAGTGCCTGGCTGCTGGCATGGATGACCATTTCCCCAAGCCATTCAAGCCTGAAGAGTTAAGGCAACTGCTTATCCAATGGATACCATCGGAGGCTTTGGCGGGTGATCCCCAGGCTGAAATCCAGGCGAAGCTGGAAAGATTAGTAGAAAAGATGGATGAAGAGTCGGCCCTGGTTCCGCTGGATGCGGTACTTTATTTCGTGCCTGAGAGGTTGGCCAAACTTGCAAATGCACTGGAAAAAAATGATTGGGAGATGGCAAAAAAGCAGGCTCATAAACTGAAGGGATCCCTGAATATATATGGCTCCAAAAGGCTTGCAAGGCTGCTTGACAAGATTGATGATGGAGCTGATTTGGCTTCCGAGGTGGATAACATCGCTCAACAACTGACAACTGAGTTAGATCTGGCATTGAAATTAGTTCGGGAGATGCGGAACAGATTAGGTGGCCGCTGATATTTTTTTCTTATGACCCTAAAGTTTTTTTATTCCTGATCCGATACAGGCTTTAACAAGTGGCGCTGCTCATCCCCCCGTAGCATCATTCTCCCGGCACCTTTTCGGTCATCGTGCCAGCGTAAACCCCGGCCCTTCCCTCGCCACGTTTTGTTTCCCCCATTTCTTGTGGATAGCTCCCCATCTGTGTCGGGAGGATTTTCCGCAGAAATAAGGGATCTCAAGGGAAAGCCGAAGATGGAAAGAGATGAGCATGATGCCGATGTTACTGGCTGCATAACGGAAGGTCGGGAAAGTAGTACACAAATCCTGTCGATTGGTGAAACAGTCACCATTCAGGTGGGTTTGCGGTTTGGCGTAGATGCCTACCAAGTGCTTAAACAGACCTATGAAGAGATCACTTCGGGCAAGCGCTATCTCTTCAATATGCGAAATACAAAACGAATTGATAATATTGGAATCGGCATTCTGTTCTCGTTTGGTCAACGAGCCATCCAGCGGAAAGCAAAGCTGGAGCTGACCAGGATTCCACCGCACCTGGCCGGACTGCATGAGTTGCTCAGTGACCGGGGACTTATATGCGATGAACCCCAGGGGCGGGGGGCGTGATTTCCATCCTCCCGCAGCAGTTGTGTGCATCTCTTTGCACTGGACAGCTGAGGGGCATGAGCTGGGAGCAGAAGCGCTGTTTGCGGCCAAAGGGGCGGGCCTGGATATTTTTTCTTACGACCCTAAAGTTATTTAATTCCTATCCGATACAGGTTTTAGCTAATGGCCCTTTGGTCTGTCAGGTAAGGTTGCTTTGCAGCTGCAACCAGATCATTAAACCAATAGCCAGTGATGCTGCTCATCTCCCCGCAGCGCCACTTTTCCGGCACACCACCTTGTGCCACTACAACAGTTTGGCCTCCTCCCCGCCTGGTTTTGCTCTCCATTTAACATGGATTACATTTCTTCCAAGTGTTTTTTTGGAAGAAGAGAATGAATAGCTATTTCCAAATAATTTAAGGGGATAAACGTGAGTCAATTTCTAAAAAATCTATCCGTAAAGGCCAAGCTAATGGGCAGTGCAGGGGTTCTGCTTGCTCTGCTCACGCTGAGCTCAGCTTATGCCATCTACTCCATGAATGAGATAGGCGGCGAGCTATCAACCATCGCTGAGCAGGATATTCCACTCATGGAAAAAATTACTGATATTACAACCCATCAGCTGAAGCAGGCGATACAATTTGAGCGCGCCTTGCATTATGCCGCCATATTACAGCAGGAGAATACAGCGCGTTATCATGAAGCCATAAAGGCATTTAATGCCGGCACGGAACAGATCGAGACTGAAATTCGTGAGGCTGAAGTAATAGCCGAAGCAGCAATAAAAGGGGCTTCTGGAGAGATGCTCAAAGAGTTTGAGTCGGCGGAAAATGCGCTAATAAATATCGAAGATGAATATAAAGGGTATGTGGAACATGTCCAGAATATATTTTATCTGTTGGCCAATAATGACAAATATGCTGCTGCACAACTGGTAGAAAAAGTGGAGCAAGAAGAAGATCAGCTGAGCGAAGAGCTTTCATCCCTGTTAAGCAAGATTGGGCAATTTACCAATGCGAGTGCTCGAAGTGCCGTAGAACATGAGTATGCTGCTATTTACACCCTCGCTGTTATCGCTGTTGTGAGCATCATCTTTGGTCTTGTTACAAGCCTATATATTGCCAACATGATTGTCAGTGCGATCCGTAAGGCGATTGTAACCGCATCGGGCGATCTCACCCAGAACATTGAAGTAGATAGCAAGGATGAGATAGGTGAACTGCTAACCGCAATGAATGGTATGCGCCAAAAACTTCTGGATATGTTCTCTCAAATTTCAGACACAACGGCACAGCTCTCCACCGCCTCGGAAGAGATGTCGGTGATAACCACCCAGACCAGCCAGACGATCCAGGAGCAACGCAGCGAGACCGAACAGGTGGCTACCGCCATGACTGAGATGACCGCTACCGTCCGGGAAGTGGCCTCCAGTATTGCGCTCACAGCCAGCTCAGCCAACGAAGCGAATGAGCAGACCAGCGAAGGTGCTCGGGTGGTGCAACAGGCCATTGACCAGATCGATAAACTGGCCGGGCAGTTGGAGACCTCGGCGCAGACCATCAACGAGGTAGATCAGCAAAGCGAGGCAATCAATACCGTGCTGGATGTGATCAAAGGGATCGCAGAGCAAACCAACCTGCTGGCTCTGAATGCCGCCATTGAGGCAGCACGGGCCGGTGAACAGGGGCGCGGTTTTGCCGTGGTGGCGGACGAGGTACGCACCCTGGCCGGTCGCACCCAGCAGGCCACTGAAGAGATCAATGCCATTATTGAGAAACTCCAGGCGGGTTCACGTCAAGCAGTGACTGTGATGGATCAGAGTCGTGAGCAGTCAAAAGCAGCTGTGGGCTATGCCAGCCAGTCTGGCAATGCACTGAGCTTGATTGCAGAGTCCGTAGGGAAAATCAACCAGATGAGCATGCAGATCGCCAGTGCAGCGGAGGAGCAGAGTGCTGTATCAGAAGAGGTTAACCGCAACATCGTAAAGATCAACGACATGTCAGCGGAAACGGCTACGGGTGCCACCCAAACTGCCCAGGCAAGCCAGGATCTGGCAGTAATGGCCACACAACTGCAAGGTATGGTTGGGCAGTTCCGGGTATAGAACAGAGGCTTGGGTAATTCCGACATAAGGAGCAGATTATGAACTTTGATTTCGATAAATGGGCTGACCTGGCACAACAGGATCCAGCCGCTTTTGAGGCACTTAGAAAGGAGATAATAGAGGAGACGATCAAAGGATTTCCCTCCGATGCCCGGCGCTCAATGGATGGTCTCCAGTTCCGCATTGATATGGAGCGCCGTAAATCAAAAAACCCAATGGGATCCTGTATTCGCTTATCCAACATGATGAAAGAGAGACTTTATACTGATTCCCATCCGGTAACCGGGGCTATGGGTGACAGCAATTGCTCATTTGATGCATCAGCTCAAGAGAAGAAAGAGGGGGAGATTATCCCTTTAAGAAAACCGGCAGGGGGGTAGAGATGGAGATAATGGATCTTGAAACCTAAACCTGGGAGCGTATGGGCTGATGAATTACCACCCTCTATTACAACGCCAGCTTGAAAATCTGGATCTACCGAAGAGCCCAGGGTGTGTATTCCAGTCCAAACCTGCCACCCATTCCATTCGAAAGCTGCCACCCATTCCAGGCAAACTTGCCACCCTCTGAGGGTGTAAATATTTGAGGTGATCGACGCGGGATAAACCCACGGTACGCTGTGTGCTTTTTCATTAAAAAGGAG
>JALSJZ010000180.1 GCA_026989135.1 Sedimenticola sp.
GAAAACTGTAGCAAAGAAAAAGGTGGCAGCTAAAAAGAAGGTCACCAAGAAGAAATCTGTAGCAAAGAAAAAGGTGGCAGCTAAAAAGAAGGTCACCAAGAAGAAATCTGTAGCAAAGAAAAAGGTGTCCGCTAAAAAGAAGGTCACCAAGAAGAAATCTGCAGCAAAGAAAAAGGCGGTGACTAAAAAGAAGGTCACCAAGAAGAAAACCGTAGCAAAGAAAAAGGTAGCAGCTAAAAAGAAGGCCGCAAAGAAGAAGTCAACAGCAAAGAAAAAGGCGGTGGCCAACAAGAGGGCTGCCGCAAAGAGAGGAGTGTCGAAGGGGAAAGCGGTTGGGAAAAAGTCCGCTGTAAAAAAGAGAGCCGTTAAGAAAAAAGCGGCCAAAAATAAAACAGCGCGTAAAAAGCGCTGATAAAAAGGGGGCGGAAACGCCCCCTTGCTTTAATTTACATCAGAGAATAGAGACTCAAACCACATATGCCCCGCGCATTCTAAATCTGACCACAGAGCAACCCGCTCATGATGTCGGCATCAGCGACGTTTTCCGCCACGCCCCTTCTTTGGCCGGTCTGGGCCAACACGAATCAGACTGCCGCCGAATTCACTGCCATCGAGCGCGGCCATCGCAGCACGGGCTTCATGCCCTTCCATCTCAATAGTGGCAAAGCCCTTACAATCACCAGAGAAGAGATCTTTTGCCATTTTGAGAGAGCGAACCAGGCCATATTCTGTAAAGAGCGCCGTCACGCTCTCTTCTGTAGCCGATCTGGGGAGACCGCGAACTGAAAGGGTAATCAATGATTTTAACCTTGTGTAGTATGTTGATAAATAAGCCCGCCCCAATGAGCGAACCATCGCTATAGATCTTGGCGGGTGCTATGGAGCTCGGCTCGAATGCATCTGCCAGGAGACAGTGGACGTGAGGCGTTACAGATAGAACCAAGATCATGCAGGCACATCAAGATATATCACGCCAAGCCTAAATGCAAACCAACATGGCATGCGGCGCAGAGAAAGGGGCCAAACACCCCTCTGCTATAACAGCTCAGCTGCCTGCAATGGTCATGTTTTCAATCAGCCAGGAGCCGGTTCGAATATTTCCCCGGCACTCTTCGTCACAGCCTACCGCCAACAATTGCTGGAACATCTGTTTCAGATTGCCTGCAATGGTGATCTCTTCGACCGGATACTGGATCTCTCCCTGTTCCACCCAAAAGCCGCTCGCCCCGCGCGAATAGTCGCCCGTCACCATGTTTACGCCATGCCCCATCATCTCGGTTACCAGCAGGCCTCTGTCCATCTTTTTCAGCAGGGCACCCAGATCGAGTTCGCCCGGATCTATCGCCAGGTTACGCACACCCCCCGCATTGCCGGTGGTCTGCATGCCCAGTTTTCGTGCTGAGTAGCTGCCCAGGATGTAGCTTTTGAGCATCCCGTCACGCACCAGATCCTTGGCCTTTGTCGCAACACCCTCACCATCAAATGCAGCACTCCCCAACCCTTTCAGCTGGCGCGGGTTCTCGTGGATATGGACAAAATCCGGGAATACCTTTTTATCCAGGTGATCCAGCAGAAAGGATGATTTTCGATAGAGCGCCGCGCCACGGATCGCGCCGGTAAAGCTGCGCAGCAGGCTGGTGGCAACATCCGACTGGAAGATAACCGGCGCTTCACGGGTGCTGATCTTGCGTGCACCCAGCCGCCCCAAAGCACGCCCGGCGGCCTTCTTCCCAACAGACTCTGCCAGCTCAAGATCTGTTGCAGCGCGCCCAACCGTATACCAGTAGTCACGCTGCATCGCTTCGGCCTGCTGGCTGATCACAGCACAGCTCAGGCTGTGACGACTGGTTGGATAACCGCCAACAAAGCCATGGCTGTTTCCATAAACATGCAGCCCTGCATGGGTATTTAATGAAGCCCCTTCTGAATTGACAATGCGGTCATCCAGGCTGCGTGCGGCATCTTCACACACCTTTCCCAGTTCAATGGCCGCATCCACATCAATATCCCAGGGGTGGTAGAGATCCAGATCAGGCAGCTCTTTGGCCATCAGCTCGGCATCGGCCAACCCGGAGCAGCTATCCTCGGTGGTGTATTTGGCGATGTTGCAGGCCGCCTTGACGCTATCCCGCACCGCTTGCGGGGTGAGATCAGAGGTGCTGGCTGACCCTTTGCTCTGACCAAAGTAGACGGTGATGCCCAGGCCGTTGTCACGGGTATGTTCAATCGTCTCAACATCACCCATGCGTACCGTGAGCGACAGCCCGGTATCGCTGCTGACACCGGCTTCTGCCGCACTGGCACCCTGCTTTTTCGCCTCGGCCAACAGCTCTGACACCAGCTGTTCCAGCCGGGCTTCGCGCTCCATCATCTCTTTGCGGTTGCTCATCTCTTCTTTCCTGATTCAGGTGTTGGTTCCACCAACGGTCAGCTCATCAATACGCAGTGTGGGCTGGCCGACACCGACCGGAAGGCTCTGCCCCTCTTTGCCACAGACCCCCACCCCCTGATCGAGCTGAAGATCGTTTCCCACCATACTGACCTGGGTCAAAATCTCTGGCCCATCACCAATCAGCGTGGCCCCTTTTACCGGACGGGTCACCTTGCCATGCTCGATCAGATAGGCCTCGCTGGCAGAGAAGACAAACTTGCCCGAGGTGATATCCACCTGCCCGCCACCAAAATTCACTGCATAGAGCCCCTTCTCTACCGAGCTGATGATCTCCTGCGGGTCATACTTGCCCGGCAGCATGTAGGTGTTGGTCATGCGCGGCATCGGCAGATGGGCATAGGATTCACGCCGCCCATTGCCGGTAGAGGCACAGCCCATCAGGCGGGCATTCATCCTGTCCTGCATGTAGCCTTTGAGGATGCCATCCTCAATCAGCACGGTATTTTGTGTCGGGGTCCCCTCATCATCCATATTGAGTGAGCCACGGCGTCCGGCCAGGGTGCCGTTATCCACCACGGTGCAGCCCGATGCGGCCACCTTTTCACCTATGCGACCCGCAAATGCGGAGGTGCCCTTGCGGTTAAAATCACCCTCCAGGCCATGTCCGATCGCCTCGTGCAGCAGCACGCCGGGCCAGCCTGAGCCAAGCACCACGGTCATGGCACCTGCCGGAGCATCCTCTGCCTCCAGATTGACCAGCGCCTGGTTGACCGCATCCCGGGCAAAGCCCAGCGCACGATCCTGATCGATCAGATAGCTGAAGGCATCACGCGCACCGCCGCCGCCAGCGCCCTGTTCACGGCGCTCGCCCTGCTCGACGATCACGCTGACACTGAGCCGCACCAGTGGACGGACATCACCATTCAGGGTGCCATCGGTATTGGCGACCAGCACCACATCATGTGCCGCAACCAGACTGACAATCACCTGTTTGACTCGCGGATCCTGGCGGCGCGCCTCGGCATCCACCCTGCGCAGCAGATCGACCTTCTCCTGCTCGGTAAGGCTGGTTAGCGGGTTGATGGGCGGGTAGAGCCGTTGGGTGGAGGGGGCCTTTGAGATCCGAATCGAGCGCTGCTCACCGGCACGGGCAATGGCACGGGCGGTTTTTGCGGCCTCCAGCAGCGCCGGGAGCTGTAGCTCATCGGTATAGGCAAAGCCGGTCTTCTCGCCACTGATGGCGCGTACACCGGCACCCTGCTCGATGTTGTAGGCACCCTCTTTGATGATGCCATCTTCCAGCACCCAGGATTCGATGCGACCCGATTGAAAATAGATGTCTGCCGCATCGATGCGGTAACTCAGCAGTTGATCCAGCACAGACTCCAGATCAGACTCCTGCAGGCCAGCCGGCTCCAGCAATACGCCACGGGCTATATCAATAAAATCAGGCATAATCTCTATTTGGGACAGTATGGGAGAGGCTGCTTTTGCAGGCAGCCCATCACGGTGGAGTGGGTTGCGCAGCTATAAACGACAGTAGAGCTGGCGATGATCCAGCGCAGGAAAGCTGCGCCGGATGGAACGGAGACCCTCGATATCCAACGGCGCGGTGACCGCGCCTGCACCTGACGGCAGCTCCGCCAGAAGTGTGCCCCAGGGGCCAACGATCATGCTGTGGCCGTAGGTCTCCCGGCCATTGATATGAAATCCACCCTGAGCCGCTGCAATCATGTAGCAGAGATTCTCTACCGCACGCGCTCGCACCAGAATCTCCCAGTGCGCCTTGCCGGTGATGGCGGTAAAGGAGGCCGGCAGCGCCAGTATATCCATCCCCTCATCCAGCATGTGCCGAAACATCTCCGGAAACCGCAGGTCGTAGCAGACGGCTATACCCAGTCGGCCAAAGGGGGTATCCAGCACCACGGCCTTCTCTCCAGGCTCAATGGTTTCGGATTCACTGTAGCGCTCATTTGCCTCAACCAGATTGACATCGAAGAGATGTATCTTGTCGTAGCGGGCGACCCGCTTGCCCTGGTCGTCGTAGACCATGCAGGCAGCGCGAATCTTATTTGGGTCATCGGCCTCCAGCGGTACTGTGCCACCCACCAGCCAGATGCCGAGGCGTTTGGCGATCTGGGTCAGAAAATCCTGCATCGGCCCTTCGCCATCTTTCTCGCGCAGTGCCAGCTTGTCCTGCTCCGTCTCGCCCATAAAGGCAAAGTTTTCAGGCAATACCACCAGGCCTGCACCCGCGTCTGCAGCATCCACAACCAGCCGCTCTGCCTCCAGCAGATTGGCGCCCACATTCGGCCCACTGGCCATCTGGATTGCTGCAATTTTATTTTGTGTTTCAGTCATTAATCGTTAACGTAGTAATCGCTGCACGGCAGCTGTTTCTGTTGGCAGCGCAGAGGATAACATAAAGCACCCAGGGAGACGCATCCTACTCAGAAGCATCTGCGGTGCCAAGCGAGTTTTCCGGCAGATCCTTATCCTTTGGGAGGTCAAAAAAGAGGCTCTCTTTCTCTGATATTTCTGGCTCATCCCAGCTGCCAGTAATCGTATATCGGTAGCTGGTGATCTTGTCCAGCTCATCTCCCATCAGCCCCCGCGCCAAGAGCATGGCAACTCCGGCAGCCGGATTGGCAATGGCGGTGGCGAGCGTAACCGAGGAGGAGACCTGCGGTGCAACCACAATGGTCTGTTCAATATCTCGTTTGACCAGCCCCACCCGGCCAGAGATCAGGATCTTGGCTGCCGGCCCATCGATCTGAAAACCCTTCGTGATGGCATTACCACCCTTAAATTCAAAGCTCCCCAGCATACGGTCAAAGCCAAAACCCTTGGCATAGATGTCACTGAAATCCAGTGACAGACGCCGCAGAAACAAAGAGGGATTGAGATTCAGCAGTCCAAATATTCGCCCAATACCGGGGTCAACATCCAGGATACTGCCTTTGCCAATATCCACACTCAGCACCCCCTCCAGACTCTGCATGCTGACACGGTGCGGCCCGCCCTTCCAATTGAGATCCCCCTCAATCATGGCTTCGGCACCCTGAATGTTATGGGTGATATTCATATCTGTCAGCAGATCCCCTGCCTTTGGGAGTTCAAGGTGAAACTTCAGTGCTGTTTCCAGCGCATTCTCTGGCGTCTGAATCCACTGGCCACTGACGGTCAGTGCCAGCCGTTCTGATTCCATCCTGGTCTGTTTCAGCAAGAGCCCCGCTGGGGTTTTATGGATGTCTAACAGCAGGCTCCCAAGATTCTGCCCATTAACGATCACCCGCTCACTCTCCAGCCGCATTGCGGGGAAATCCCGGGGGTCTAACTCCAGGCCGGCATCGGCCTGCTGCTCTGCCTCCACCCGCTCGCCCTCCTCCGGCTTGTAATCCAGCTCGATGCGATTCATCCGCAGTGAGAGTGTGCCACTCTTTAAATCTGCGGGGATGGTGAGATCCCCATCAAACAGGCTGGTAGCAATATACCCATCCCAGACTCCATTTTCATGCTTCAGCCTTGCCACCACATCACTCAGTGTCAGCGCATCACTATGCAGCTGTTGAATGGCAATATCGACAGCTGAGAAGGGAACACGGCTCGCTGCACCAGAGCCAGCCTGCTCCTCAACCCTCTCCAGCCAGGGCGTCAGATCAAACTCATCCAACCGGGCATGCAGGCGCATCTCATCGTGATCCGGCAGCACCGCCTTCTCCCCGCCCAGTCGCAGCTCACCGCGTTGCGGCACCCCGGGGGCATCTGGATCCAGCAACAGGGAGAAGTCAAGAATGTCGCCATAGCGCCCCTGCACGGGTTGCAGGGGCGTGCTGCCAAAGAGAGTGGAGAACCGCAGATGACGCACATCCGCAGCTTTTTTACCCAGTGGCGCAGGGAGATCAACCGCTATGCCGACAAGATCAGAGGTTGCGGAGATCAGCACCGGCGCATCGGATTGAGCCACTTTATTGGGTATATCCAGCCGCAACGTCCAATCGGTTGCCCCATCGAGCAGATCCAGCCCCATACCGGGAAAACGCTCGGCCAGCGTGGCCATCGGCAGATAGGCTCTGGCCGTGACCTGTGTGGCATCCGGCATGGTCGGTGAGGTTTGCAGATCGACATGCACCGCCCTGTTCAACACCTGCGCCTGGATATCTTTGGCTCGAATGCCCTCTTCGTCAAACCGCAGATCGCCCTGCATCTTTGCCAGTGAGAGCTGCCAGTCATTCAGGTGCAGTGTCGAATCCTTAAAACTCACCCGCCCATCGATACGAAAGGGCTGGGGATCAGCATCGCTCAGCGGGATGGCAAGATCCACCGCCACCTGCGCATCCCCCTCTGCCCGCATGCCGGCCACTGTGGCAGCAAAATCCTCTGCCAGCGGGGTTTCACGCAGCAGCCTCAGGTTGTCACTGAGCGTGCCATTCACCTGGCCCGCAAGTTTGAATGGGGCGCTTTCGGAGAGCTGGTCGATCCAGCCATGCGCCTGCTGGATCTCGCTGTTGAGGATCTTGCCATCCACGATCCAGGCATCAAAACGGTCATTCAGAAAGCGCACTTCGGTGGCGACCTCCTCCAGCCGTGGCCAGCCTGGAAAATAGTCGAGCACCAGATCCTCAACCCCAAACAGCACCTCAAAGCGCCCCTTGTAGTTACTGTATGGGAAGTCACGAAGCTGCCCACGCACCACAGCGCTGCCAGAGGTCAGATGGCCACTGACCAGTGCCTGGTCAAGCCAGCTGACCACCTCATCATCCATGATGCCCACCGGCAGATAGTGACGGGTGCTGGATACCGTGCCATTGGCAAAGTCGGTTTGCAGATCCAGAAAGATGGATTGCTCCGCTGCGGTCGGGATCTCCATCAACAGCCGGCTGCGGGTCTCAAGGTCGCTGTTGATGGCGATCAGCTCATCGGAACGGAGACGCCAGCCGATATCCGGCAGCCGCTCCCACTGCAACAGCCCGCTCAATTGTTGCAGTTGAAACGGCGCACGAAACAGCCCCTTGAAATCGAGCTGCACCTGCTGGCTATCCAGCAGCACAGCCCCACTGGCCGGGTCGGCCTCGACCCGGCCAGAGAGGTTTTTTACCCCTGGAATGTCGTTCCAGGGCAGGATCTGGAGATCATTGAAGCGGCCACTGATCTGCCAGTCCGGGGTGTCCGTGGTGCGGTCATAATCCATGCTCAGCTGCGTGATCAGTGCCTGTGGCTGCAACCCGGCCAGGGCATCGGCTGCGCCTCCCGGCAGCGGCAGAATGGCCGCCACAGCACGCACGTCGGCAAGCTGTAGCGCATCCAGCTCCATGCGCAGGGTGCGGCGCTGACTGACAATGCTCAGGTTGCTCTTCTGCCCGGACTTGCCCACCTGCTGAAACTGAATATCGGCGGCATCAAAGCGCCAGC
>JALSJZ010000181.1 GCA_026989135.1 Sedimenticola sp.
TCACAATACTGAATGATTTTTATTTGGTAGCCGGCGGCATCGATACGCAGCGCATTCAGGGCACAGCCATCGGGTAAGGATTGTTGGCACTGCTTGATAAACGCCAGATTATCTTTCGCTGGCGGCATATTGCCTTGACGGAAATCTACGGCTACGACCTGCCCGGTCTGGGTAATATGCCCCCCACCATCGGCATAAAGCCTTTGTTCTTGTTGTATGTCCACTGCGTTTCGGCTTTGTGTGCAACAATTTCGGTGACATCAATATCCAGCGTCACTTTTTTGCAACGGTGCAAAGCTGGCTGCAGCAGGGCTTTATTCACCTTCACCCAGGCATCCTGGATTTGCGGCTGGTTACCCATTCGTCTCAGCCAGTCCCCAAGGGTGGTCGCCTTGGGGAGTTTCTTGAGAGCCAGCACAATCCTGAGAAAGGTAAGTGAGAGGTGGATAAACATAAGGCGGCATAAATTTAAACTTTAGGCGACAACTCTCTTGAAAAACGCCGCTATTGAGTAGATGGGGATTATGGGGTGCTTACTGAGCAGTGACTCTGCCATCAATGACCCAATATGGCTCTGAGATTCGCCAGATGAGCGGTGCCACGCTGCTGTTTCTCTTCGGCTGAGAGTGTGCTGTTGCGCCCCTCCCAGGCAAGATCTCCCTCCGGTAGCTCAGCCAGAAAACGGCTGGGTTCACAGCGAACCAGCTCCCCAAACTGTTTGCGTTTGCTGGCAAAGGTGATGGTGAGTGTCCGCTGTGCACGGGTAATGCCCACATAGGCAAGACGGCGCTCCTCCTCGATATTACCCTCTTCGATGCTGTTGCGATGAGGCAGTAGCTCCTCCTCCATGCCGACCAGGAAGACATGCGGGAACTCCAGCCCCTTGGCAGAGTGCAGCGTCATCAGATGCACCTGATTGCTCTGCTCTTCACTCTCCTGATTTTCCAGCATATCCATCAGTGCCAGGTGGTTTATGACCTCGGCCAGACTTTTTCCTTCATGGCTCCCCCGATTCAGGCTGTCGAGCCATTTGATCAGATCAGCAACATTCTCCATGCGGCGCTCTGCTACCCGGTCATTGCTGCTGGTCTCGGATAGCCAATCCTCGTAGCCGGTCTCACGAATCAGATCCTGGATGATGCTGGCCGGGCTGCTGTTTTCAGTGCGCTGGTGAAAATGTCTGACCAACTGGCTGAAATCGGCCAGTTTCTCCCGGGCGCGCCTTGAGAGTATCTGCTCCAGCCCAAACTCTTCGCAGGCCTGTAATAGGGTGCTTCGCCGTTGCCCGGCGTAGTTGGAAAGTTTCTCCAGTGTGGATGGGCCGATCTCCCGGCGCGGGATGTTGACGATGCGCAGGAATGCGGCATCGTCATCCGGGTTGGCCAGCAGCCGCAGATAGGCCATGAGATCCTTGATTTCGGTGCGTGAAAAGAAGGAGGTGCCGCCGCTGAGAAGGTAGGGGATGCTGTTTTCACGCAGCACCTTCTCGAAGATGCGTGCCTGGTGATTGCCTCGGTAGAGGATGGCGTAATCGCCATGCCGGGTTCCTTTGGTAAAACGATGGTGCAGTATCTCGGAGACCACCTTCTGTGCCTCATGCTCCTCACTTTTGCACTCCAGGATTCGGATAGGGTCGCCCGGCCCCAGTTCGCTCCAGAGCTTTTTTTCAAACAGATGCGGGTTGTTTTTGATTAGCTGGTTGGCGCTGCGCAGGATGCGTCCCGATGAGCGGTAGTTCTGCTCCAGCTTGACCACCTTCAAACGGGGGAAATCCTCTTTTAGCCGCCCCAGGTTCTCTGGCCGCGCGCCGCGCCAGGCATAGATGGACTGGTCGTCATCACCCACGGCGGTGAAGGGGGTGAGCTTCCCCACCAGCAGCCGAACCAGCTCATATTGGCAGCTGTTGGTATCCTGATACTCATCCACCAGCAGGTGGCGGATACGATGTTGCCACCGCTCCAGGGCTTTAGGGTGCTGGCGCAGGATCTGTACCGGCAGCCGGATCAGGTCATCAAAATCGACCGCATTGTAGGCCAGCATGGCGCGCTGATACTCGGCATAGAGCCGTGCTGTTTGCTGCTCGCTCTCATCCTGAGCCTGAGAGAGCGCCTGTTCGGGTGATATCTGCTCACTCTTCCAGCCGGATATCCGCCAGAGTCTGTTGCGGGCACTCTCATCCTCCTGGCTGTCGGCTTTGCGCAGCAGCTCTTTGAGCAGGGTCTCGGAATCCTGTGCATCGTAGATTGAAAACCCCGGCCTGTGTCCTGACAAGGTGCATTCACGGCGCAGTATGTTCAGCCCAAGCGTGTGAAAGGTGGAGATGCTGAGGCCGTGGGTGTCCACCCCTTTGAGCAGGCTCTCTACGCGGGACTTCATCTCCCGTGATGCCTTGTTGGTAAAGGTGACGGCGGTGATATGGCGGGGCGAGATGCCACACTCCTCTATCAGGTAGGCGATCTTGTTGGTGATGACACGGGTTTTGCCGCTGCCCGCACCGGCCAGTACCAGCAGCGGGCCGCTGGTATAGCGCATGGCTTCATTCTGATGGGGGTTTAATTTAGACACAGCAGGCTATGCCTGGGGTTGAATCAGGGGGTCGATGCATAAGGGGGTATTTGATCTAATTGGTATGGCTCTGTTTCCGTCTGCCCATTATAACTGTGGCTGGGTGCTGTGTGGGGAGGAATTCTGCACGGTGATGTTGAAAGGGGCGGGTAATTCTTGGCAAACTGTAATAAAATTCGGCTCCGGAGATGGTAATTTTGCGACATCGGTCGCTTCCCCAACGATGCGGGCGGTTATTGAAATGAAAAAACGAATCAATCTGGGTCTGTTGCTGCTGCTTGTCAGCGCCCCTTTGCTGGCGGAAGAGGGTGCTGTGGAGCCTGTTATCGCACCTGAGCCACCGCCATTGCCACCACAAATCGAGAGTGGCGAAGCGCTGGAGCCAGAGGTTACCATTATCAAATCGGAAGAGAAGACGGTGGAGGAGTATCGTCTGAATGGCAGGCTGGTTCTGGTGAAAATTACGCCCGCAGTGGGGCCGGCATACTATCTCGTTGATTCTGATGGCGATGGGATACTGGATGCCCAGGAGCATGATGTGAGAAGTGAAAGCGTCCAGCAATGGGTGCTTTTCAGCTGGGATTGACCCTGGCCGCACACCTGTAACTCTTCACTGAACAGATAACCGAGCGGAACCCAATGTCTGTCTACACCCGTGTTGAGCGCGAGCAGCTCGAAACCTTTCTGACACACTACGATCTGGGAGAGCTGCTGGAGCAGCAGGGCATCTCCGATGGCATTGAGAATACCAACTACTTTGTCACCACCACCAAAGGGCGCTATGTCCTTACCCTGTTTGAGTCACTGAGCGCAGAAGAGCTGCCCTTTTTTCTTGATCTGATGGCCTTTCTGTCGGAGCACAATGTGCCCAGCGCCTCGCCACTGGCGGATGCTGACGGGCGCTATCTTCGCACACTGAATGACCGCCCTGCAGCACTGGTTGAGCGGCTGAGCGGCAGCTGGGTTCCTGCCCCTTCGGTAGCGCAGTGTGCGGCATTGGGGCGTGTGCTGGGTCGTTTGAACCGTGAAGGGCAGGCGTTTAAAGGGCAGCGCCCAAACAGCCGAGGCCCCCACTGGTGGCGGGTTGCCTCAGAGCGGGTGATGGATAGGCTCCCTGAAGCCGATGCCAGAATGCTGCAAGATGAGCTGGTCTATCAATCCAGTCACCGTCTGGATGAGCTGCCCAGGGGGGTGATCCATGCGGATCTCTTCCGGGACAATGCGCTTTTTCAGGGTGATGAGTTGACCGGGGTGATCGACTTCTATTATGCCTGCACCGATGTGCTGCTCTACGATCTGGCAGTCACGATCAATGATTGGTGCTCCAATGGGGATGGGGTGCTGGATAGTGCGCGAGCCACTGCCATGTTGCAGGCCTACCATGCCGAACGCCCGTTAACCAATCAGGAGCGCAAAAGCTGGCCCGTGATGCTGCGTGCTGGAGCGCTCCGCTTCTGGTTGTCACGTCTGCAAGACAAGCTCTTTCCGCGCCCCGGTGAGATGACCCACATCAAAGACCCGGAGGAGTATGCCCGGATTTTGCGCAACCGCATTGCATGCTGCAAAAAAGATAGCCTCCCCTGGCTCTGAGTTTTATTTACCCTCTTCATGCGTTCGTTTAATGGCACCCTGCTGCGCACTCTTCGGCTTTTTGAATCGGTAACTGACTGGGTGGGCCGGGCGGCATCCTGGCTCTCTCTGCTGATGGTGCTGGTGACTTTTGCGGTGGTGGTGCTGCGCTACGCCTTTGATCTGGGGTGGATTGCCATGCAGGAGTCCATCACCTATATGCACGCGGTGCTGTTTTTGTCTGGAGCGGCCTATACCTTGCGCCATCAGGGGCACGTGCGGGTCGACATCTTCTATCGCGGTTTCTCTAAACGAACCCAGGCCTGGGTCGATCTGTTTGGCACCCTGTTTTTATTGATGCCGGTCTGCCTCTTTATCTTCTTTATCAGTTGGGATTATGTGGCGAGCTCCTGGTCGCTGTTTGAGGGGTCGCGCGAGGCCGGTGGGCTGAATGGGGTCTTTCTGCTCAAAAGCATGATTTTGCTGATGGCCGGGCTCTTGGTGTTGCAGGGGGTGGCTATTCTGCTGCGCTGCAAGCTGCTGCTGGGAGGCTATATCGACCGGCTCTACGATAGCGATGGGTCAGCGGAGGAGCGCCTCTGATGGCAGAGTTTTTGCCGCTGCTGATGTTTCTCTGCGTCTGTCTGGTGCTGCTGCTGGGCTATCCGGTGGCGCTCTCACTGGCCGGGACAGCGCTCCTTTTTGCCTGGGTGGGTGGCATGACCGGCCACTTCGATGCGGTCTTTTTGCAGGCGCTGCCCAATCGCCTCTATGGCATCATGACCAATCAGACACTGATTGCGGTGCCACTGTTTGTCTTTATGGGGGTGATGCTGGAGCGCTCCCGCGTGGCAGAGAACCTGCTGGAGACCATGGCTGCCCTGTTTGGGCCGGTGCGTGGCGGGTTGGGTATCTCGGTGACGCTGGTCGGCATGTTGCTGGCGGCCAGCACCGGTATTGTCGGCGCAACCGTGGTCACCATGGGGCTGCTTTCACTGCCAACCATGCTGCGCCGCAATTATGATCCGGCACTGGCGGCAGGCAGCATCTGCGCCGCCGGTACCCTGGGGCAGATTATTCCGCCCTCCATCGTACTGGTTCTGCTGGGGGATGTGCTCTCATCGGCCTATCAGCAGGCACAGCTGGATATGGGCATCTTCTCACCCGATACCGTCTCGGTGGGTGATCTCTTTATTGGCGCATTGATCCCAGGGCTGCTACTGGTAATGCTCTATATGCTCTACCAGGTGGGCGTCGCTTTTTTCAGACCCGATGCGGCACCGGCTATTCCGATAGAGGAGCGGGAGCAGAACAGTGCTGCGCTGTGGGGCAGGGTGCTCAAGGTTCTGTTGCCGCCACTGCTGCTGATTGTTGCGGTGCTGGGTTCTATTCTGGGTGGTTTTGCAACGCCTACCGAGGCGGCTTCGGTAGGGGCTATGGGCTCGATTCTGCTGGCGGCGCTTCAGCGGCAGCTGAATCTTGCTACCTTGCGGGAGGTGATGCAGAACACCACCCGCGTCACCAGCATGGTGTTTCTGATCTTTATCGGAGCAGCGGTCTTCTCACTGGTTTTTCGGGGGTTTGAGGGTGATGAGCTGGTGACCGAGCTGCTGTCGGATCTGCCGGGTGGCGTCTTCAGTGCCGTGCTGATCGTCATGCTGATCATGTTCCTGCTCGGGTTTATCCTCGATTTTATTGAGATTACCTTTGTCGTCGTGCCTATTGTCGGCCCCATATTGCTGGCGATGGGACTTGATCCTGTCTGGCTGGGGGTGATGATCGCGATCAATCTGCAGACCTCATTCTTGACCCCCCCCTTTGGTTTTGCACTCTTCTATCTAAGAGGTGTAGCACCACCTGAGATCACGACGGGGCAGATCTACCGTGGCGTAGCCCCTTTTATTGTGATCCAGCTTCTAATGCTCGGGCTACTGGCCTGGCAGCCAGGGCTTGCCACCTGGTTGCCCGGTGTTGTGTATGGCAGTTAGGAGGCTACCCTCGGACAGTCCCCTTGATTATACGGGGCAGACTTGCTTTCTGAATTTATGAGGTTTTAAGCCGAGAGCCTTAAATTGGTGCCGTGAAGTATTTTCCAATTAACAAATGAGCCTGAAATAGCCCATATCATTCAACCAGTTTTATCCTGCCCGGAAATCAATAAGCGAGTCGTAATGCTCAGTATGCAAAACGGGACGCCCAAGTCCTTTTTGCCGCAGCCGCCCTGCGTATGCACCACTTCGTCACAACATCGTAACCCATCTTTCGATTCCACTGACAATAATCTTCGCAAAAACAGATGGATAGAGTTTTCAGCGACCATCCTATGGCACTACAGATTTGATTTCTTGGCTAAGACTTGGGTTCAGACGAGGGTTTTTTGAACTTGTCCGGGGTGGGGCGATAGCCCCAGCGCATCATAGATGGTTTTTTGATGGGGTTCGGCACACGCGGCCTTGCGAACATGTATGCTTCTGCCGTCCGCACGGCGTAGGCTTACGGTGATTCGTTGCTGGTTTTCCATTTTCCAGCGCAGGGTCTGCCAGCTATCGTGGATGCCTGTCAATGGCCAATAAATTTGCCCCCCTTTCTCCCTTCTCAATTCCTCCTTGTTTCCCGGTTCTGTGCTCTTCTCTACATAAAGCTACAAAATTGTAGAAGGAGTAAGGTTATGTCCGCAGGTACACAGGTTTCTGCTTATATCTCTGAAGAGACCAAGGCTCAGGTTGAGGCCTATACGAAGAGCCACGGTGTGAAGAAGGCATACCTGATCGAGGAGGCGCTGCAGCATCATTTACAGGCGTTACGCGAGATCCCCAAGGATATCATCATTCCCTCACGGCTAGTGTTGACCGGTGAGGCGATGGAAGAGGTTGCCGACTACTGTATCGCCCAGGAGGGCCTGCCAACAGAGGCTCTCAGGGCGCTGTTTCGTGATTAGCGCAGAAGGGGAGATACGCATACACCGTCTGGAATCCAATGATGACTGTTCTGGATTCCGTAGCGGAAAAATCGACCTTGACTGCTTCTTTCAGCGCTACGCAGGGCAGAACCAGTTTCGGCACCACATAGGTACCACCTATGTGGCTATTCAGGGTGACTGCATCACCGGTTTTGTAACGGTTTCCAGTGGTGAAATGATGGCGGAGGAATTACCGAAACCCCTGCGCGGCCGCTTGCCGGCCTATCCCCTGCCTATTCTCCGCGTTGCCAGGCTGGCGGTAGATGAACGCTTCCAGGGCCACGGTATCGGCCGACTGCTGCTACGGGCCATGCTTGAGCTTGCCTTAGAGATGCGAGACCGGGTCGGTTGTACCGGTGTGGTGGTGGATGCAAAACCAGATGCTGTAGACTTCTATTCTGGGCTGGGATTTAAGGTGATTGAGCTGGTTAGTGGTGCGTTGGGTGATAGGCCGGAACCTATCGCCATGTTCCTGTCTATACGGCAGATTGTGGCGGCTAGAGTTGGCTAGGAGGCTGTCCGAGAATAGGAATCATGGTGAGGAAAAGCTGGATTTGGCCAGATTTCTCCATTATTTTCGTTAAATATGCCCAATATTCGCCTCAAATAATGAAAAAACCTGACTCAAACCAGCTTCCCCTCACCATGATTCCTATTCTCGGAC
>JALSJZ010000182.1 GCA_026989135.1 Sedimenticola sp.
GCTTCCACCAGTGAGCAATTGAACTGCCTGAAATGCCATGAGGTGGAAGAGGGCACGGTGCTGGGCGCAGTGGATCTAAGGCTTGACCTCACAGAGTACAGGGACGTAACCGCCAAGCTGTTGATCGCCATTGGCTTTGTGACCTTTGGTTTTATTTTTTTGATTGTTATCAATAATTTCCGAACCATTCAGCGCTATGTACAAGACCCATTAAACAGCCTGATCAAAAAAACCGAAGACGCCTATCAGACCCATACCCCCATCAATGCCGATGAGTTTGAGTGCCTGGAGTTTGAGCATGTAGCCAGGGAGATCAACCTCTTCACCGGGGAGGCGGCTCACCGGCAGGAGCTTATCGAGCAGAAAAACATGGAGCTGGAGGTGATGTCACAAGAGATAGAGCAGACCCTCCAGGAGACCCTGTTCACCATGGGTGTCATTGAGGAGCATCGATCCAAAGAGACCAACAACCACACCCTGCGTGTCACCCAATACAGTCAGCTGCTGGGCAGTAAATATGGCCTGTCCGACAGGGAGGTCGAGCTGTTGGCCATGGCCTCGCCACTGCATGATATTGGCAAACTGGGGATACCTGACTCAATCCTGCTCAAGCCGGGTAAACTGACAGAACAGGAGTATAAGGTGATGAAGAATCACTGCCAGATCGGCCACAGCATGCTGAGCCACTCCAAGCGGGATGTGCTTCAGGCGGCTGCGATCATTGCCCATCAACACCATGAAAAGTGGGATGGCAGCGGTTATCCACAAGGCCTTGCCGGTGAGAACATCCACATATACGGCCGCATTGTAACGCTGGTGGATGTCTTCGACGCCTTGGCAACCAAGCGCATCTATAAGGAAAAGTGGGCGCTGCCGGAGATCGTTGCCTATGTTGAAAAAGAGCGGGGACGCCAGTTTGATCCGGCGCTGGTGGATCTGCTACTCGAAAACATGGATGCATTTCTTGCCATCAAGCACCGTTACCATTAACCGGCTGCACACCCGACAGGTGACGGAAAAAATGGATGTTCTTCACAACATCTGACGGACGGAGCTCTATGCCCAGATGGTGCTGCTCCTTCCCCGTGTCGGCTCTGGTCGATGGCAGCGGCTTGTGCCAGACAACGGTACCAACAACGATCAATGCCAGATCCGCCTCCTTATAGGTCAGCCGGATATGCTTACCCTTCTCGACCAACAGACTGGACTCCACGCCTACCCCAAAGGGCGAGACATCCCGCAATGCCAAAACAGCATGTGCCCCAGATTGCTCTTCAACAGAGAGGCTAAGTCTCCCCCTGTGGCGCTGTAGCGGGGCATGTCGTCCTGCCCGACGTGCTTCTGCAAATGGCAATGCAATGTTCTCTTTCATCTATTGAGACCCTTTAGGTTATTAATGGATAGGATGGAAACCAGGAATCACGCGGCAACAAGCCATAAATCAAGCGGTTATCTCTACCAAGCCTAGGCAAAAAAAGGGCGGAATCCTAGATAATTTATGCCTGTAGTTCTTAAAATCAGGCGTAAATGGGCTGCCCGGTTTTATTCCTTTGCAATTAAATCAGGTACAATCACCGGTTTCCAATTTTCAAAGGGTCACAATGTGGAGCCACTGAAGGGCACAACAATTCTCTCAGTCCGTCGAAACGGATGGGTGGTTATCGGCGGCGACGGCCAGGTCTCCCTGGGTAACACCGTCATGAAAGGCAATGCACGCAAGGTTCGCAGGCTCTATAAAGAGCGCGTACTGGCAGGCTTTGCCGGCGCCACCGCCGATGCCTTCACCCTGTTTGAACGGTTCGAAGGCAAGCTGGAAAAGCACCACGGCCATCTGACCCGCTCTGCCGTCGAGCTGGCGAAGGATTGGCGTACCGACCGCTCACTGCGCCGCCTCGAGGCGCTGCTGCTGGTGGCGGACAGTAAGGTCTCACTGATTATCACCGGCACCGGGGATGTGATTGAGCCTGAAAACAACCTGATGGCGATCGGCTCTGGCGGCACCTTTGCGCAATCTGCGGCACAAGCACTGCTGGACAATACCGACCTGAGCGCCCGCGAAATTGTCGAAAAAAGCCTCGGCATCGCCGCTGATATCTGTGTCTACACCAACCACAATCTGGTTCTTGAAGAACTGGAAGCTGAATAGAGTCAGAACAAATGTCTAAAATCACCCCACAAGAGATTGTCCAGGAGCTGGACAAACACATCATCGGCCAGGCCGCAGCCAAACGTGCCGTGGCCATTGCACTGCGCAACCGCTGGCGTCGCGCCCAGGTCTCCGGTGAGCTGCGTAATGAGATCACCCCCAAGAACATCCTGATGATCGGCCCGACCGGCGTCGGTAAAACCGAGATCGCCCGGCGTCTGGCCAAGCTGGCCCATGCCCCCTTTCTGAAGGTCGAGGCCACCAAGTTCACCGAGGTGGGCTATGTGGGTCGCGATGTGGAGTCCATCATCCGTGACCTGGCCGACTCTGCGGTCAAAATGGTACGCGAAGAGGAGATCGAAAAGGTTCGGGAGCCAGCCAAAAAGGCGGCTGAAGAGCGGGTGCTGGAAACCCTGCTGCCATCACCCACCCCGACCAGCTTCGAAACCGACAGCCAGCCCGCGCCCACCACCAGCTCCAAAACCCGTGACAGGTTCCGTGACAAGCTGCGCGCCGGGGATCTGGACGACAAAGAGATCGAGATCGAGGTCAGTGGCGCACAGTTTGGGGTTGAGATCATGGCTCCCCCTGGCATGGAGGAGATGACCAGTCAGCTTCAGGGCATGTTTCAAAACATGGCCTCCAACAAGACCCGCAAGCGCAAGCTGCGCATAAAGGATGCGCTCAAGCTGCTGGAGGATGAAGAGGCCGCCGAGCGTATCAATGAAGAGGATCTCAAACTGCGTGCAGTGGAGATGGTCGAGCAGAACGGCATCGTCTTTCTGGATGAGCTGGACAAGGTGGCCAGCCGCTCGGAATATGGTGGCCCGGATGTCTCCCGCGAAGGGGTGCAGCGGGATCTGCTGCCGCTGGTCGAAGGGTGCACCGTCTCCACCAAGCACGGCATGATCAAGACCGACCACATCCTCTTTATCGCCTCGGGCGCCTTCCACCTCTCCAAACCCTCAGATCTGATCCCTGAACTACAGGGTCGCCTGCCCATCCGGGTAGAGCTGGAAGCACTGACCACCCACGATTTCACCCGTATTCTGACCGAGCCGGACGCCTCACTCACTGACCAGTACAAGGCCTTGATGGAGACCGAAGGTGTCACGCTGGCCTTTACCGAAGAGGGGGTTACCAGCCTCGCAGAGATCGCCTGGCAGGTGAACGAGCGCACTGAGAACATCGGTGCCCGCCGACTGCACACGGTGCTGGAGCGACTGCTGGAGAGCGTCTCTTTTGAGGCCACCGAGATGGCGGGGCAGACCATCGTGATTGATGCCGATTATGTCGATGCACACCTCGCTGAACTGGCATCGGATGAGGATTTGAGCCGTTACATCCTATAAACCCAGGTACCCTTTATGTCCAGATACACCCCCACAGAAATCAAGCTGAATCGCGACAACCGCATGCTGACCGTCTCTTTCCCCAACGGCTCCAGCTATGATCTCTCCTGTGAATACCTGCGGGTATTTTCACCCTCCGCCGAGGTTCAGGGGCACAGCGCCGATGAGGCGACACTACAGATTGGCAAAGAGCATGTGAATATCACCAAGATCGAGCCGGTCGGCAACTATGCAGTACTGCTCCATTTTGACGATGGCCACAACACCGGCTACTACACCTGGGAGACCCTGTATGAGCTGGGCGTCAACCAGGCGCAGAACTGGGCCAAGTATCTGGCCGATCTGAAAGCGGCTGGCATCAACCGCCTGCCACACTGATCTACAAAAGAGAGATGTCATGACAGAAAACAACAGCACCCATTTTGGATATGAGACGGTAGATGCCACAGAGAAGGCCGGTCGTGTACGCCAGGTGTTTGATTCGGTCGCCTCCCGTTATGACATCATGAATGACCTGATGTCATTTGGTGTCCATCGGCTTTGGAAGCGCTACGCCATCGAGCTGGCCGGTGTACGCAAAGGGCAAAAGGTGCTGGATCTGGCCGCCGGTACAGGGGATCTCTCTGCCCGTTTTGCGGGTCTGGTAGGGCCCAAGGGCGAGGTCGTCTTCTCTGACATCAATGCAGCCATGCTGGAACAGGGTCGCCAGCGCATGGCCAACGACGGCCTGATTGGCAATGTACGCTACGTTCAGGCAGACGCCCAGCACCTCCCCTTCCCGGACAACCACTTCGATTGCGTCACCATCGCTTTTGGCCTGCGTAACGTCACCGACAAACAGCTGGCGCTGAACGCCATGTATCGCGTGCTAAAACCGGGTGGCCGACTGCTGGTGCTGGAGTTCTCAAAGGTAGAGACGCAACCGCTAAAGACTACCTACGATTTCTACTCCTTCAAACTGCTGCCCAAGATTGGCAAGCTGGTTGCCAATGATGAAGAGAGCTACCGCTATCTGGCGGAATCCATCCGTATGCATCCCGATCAGGAGACCCTCAAGAGGATGATGGAGAAGGCCGGCTTTGAGCGCACCGAATTTTTCAATCTGACCTGTGGAGTGGTTGCCGTTCACCGTGGGTATAAATTCTGATGAGCATTTCGCAGTTGACATGCGCAGGGCTGGAAGAGGCGCTAAACCAATACATTACAATGGATCCAAAGGCGGCCGCCGAGCTGGCAAAGCTGCATGGCCGCGCCATTGCGCTGGAGATTGCCGGGGCTGAGATCAGGCTGTTCCTGATCCCCGGGCCGGGGCGTCTACAGCTGCTGCGCCACTATGAGGGCGAGCCGGAGTGCACGCTGCGCGGCTCACCACTGGCACTGACCGCCCTGGGTATGGCACAGGAAAAAGATGTTGATAAGCTGCTCTCCAACCAGATCACCATCACCGGCGATGTCGAACTGGGTCGCCGCTTTGGCCAGATCCTGGGGGCGCTGAAGATTGACTGGGAGGAGCAGCTGGCAGCCCATCTGGGCGATTTTGTCGCGCATGATATTGTCAGTGGCTTCCGTTTTATCACCGACCAGGGGCGTCGCACAGCCGGAACCATAGGCCAAAGCCTGGCGCACTATATCCAGACCGAGGCCAAACTCCTGCCAGAGCGCCAGGAGATCCAGGATTTTGTCACCCGGATAGAGACCCTGCGGGATGACTTTGAGCGTCTTCAGGCCAGAATAGATCATCTGCGCAACCCGGCAACGCCCAACCACAACGGGCACTGACTGTGATACGCCCTGCTCTGGCCTTGCGCCTGCTCACGATTAACCGGGTGCTGGTACGCCATGGCCTGGATGAGGTTATCCTGGCAACCCACCTGTTCCGGCCCATCCGTTTCTTGCTTTACCTGTCGCCTTTTTACTGGTTTCGCCGCCGCAAACTCCCCCCATTCCCGGTGCGTATTCGCCAGACGCTGGAAGATCTGGGGCCTATTTTTATCAAGTTTGGACAGATTGTCTCAACCCGGCGCGACCTGCTGGATGAGGATCTGGCAGAAGAGCTGGCCAAACTACAGGATGCGGTGCCCCCATTCCCGGGTGCTGAGGCGCGCACCATTATTGAACAGGCCTTTGGCCAAAAGATCGAAGAGCTGTTCGAGTCATTTGATGAGACCCCGCTGGCATCGGCCTCCATTGCACAGGTGCATGCCGCCAGACTCAAAAATGGCGATGATGTAGTGGTCAAGGTACTGCGCCCCGGCATTGAAAAAACCATCCGCCGGGATCTCAATATCCTCTACACCATGGCCAGACTAGCCAACCGGTTTTGGGAGGGCGCACAGCGCCTGAAGCCACTGGAGCTGGTTGAAGACTATGACCGTACCATCTCCGATGAGCTGAACCTGTCCCGTGAAGCAGCCAATGCCTCGCAGCTGCGCCGCAACTGGGACAACAGCCCCATCCTGTTCGTACCACGGATCTATTGGGATCTGACCAAGCCCAATGTGATGGTGATTGAGCGCATCTACGGCACCCCGGTAAGTGATGTGGAGTCACTTAAAGAGCAGGGCATCAGCCTGGAGCGGCTTGGCGCACTGGGGGTGGAGATCTTCTTCACCCAGGTCTTCCGCGACAATTTTTTTCACGCCGACATGCACCCCGGCAATATCTTTGTCAGCCCGGAAGGGCAGTATATTGCCGTGGATTTCGGCATCATGGGTACCCTTACCACCGATGACCAGCGCTACCTGGCTGAAAACCTGCTGGCCTTCTTCAACCGGGACTATCGCCGGGTGGCTCAGCTGCATGTCGATTCGGGCTGGGTGCCAAAAACCACCCGAGTGGATGAGTTTGAGGCGGCCATCCGCACCGTCAGCGAGCCGATCTATGACCGGCCACTGGGTGAGATCTCCTTCGCCCATTTTCTGGTCAACCTGTTTCAGACCGCCCGCCGCTTCGATATGGAGGTACAGCCCCAGCTGGTGCTGCTGGAGAAGACGCTGGTCTATGTTGAGGGCGTGGGTCGCCAGCTCTACCCCGAGCTGGATCTCTGGGCCACGGCCAAACCCTTTCTTGAGAAGTGGCTGAGTGAGCAGATCGGCCCGGCTGCCTTTATGAACCGGGTGAGGGAGACACTGCCGCAGATCTCGGAGAACCTGCCGGAGCTGCCGCTGCTGGCACATCGCGTCATCAAGGATGCGGCGGAAGGCAATCTGGAAGTAAAGTGGAAATCAGCCGAGTTGGAGCAGCTCAGAAAGGAGGCCAAACAGTCCAGCCGCTGCACCATCGCGGCGATCTGTGGCGGTTCGATGATCATCACTGCGGCACTGCTGCTGGTTGCTGGCTCGGGGACGGCCATTGCCGCTGCACCCATCCCAACCCTCAGCGCCATTCTGGGTGCCGGTGGCGGGGTGATCCTGCTCAGCGCCTGGCTAAAGAGCGGCTGAGCAGCTTAGCCACCAAACTCCACATCCACGCTGCTGGGCCGCCCGCTCTTGGGCAGCACCTTGCCGGTTTCCAGCTCCTCTGCTAATGCCTCGCGCACATCAATCACCACAACCTTGATGAAAATAGTAAGGCCGGCCAGTGGGTTGTTGGCATCCAGGGTTATCACATCTTCATCAATCGCTGTAATGGTAATGGGGGTGGAGTTGTCCCGGTTATTCCCCCTCAGCTTGAAACCAACCACCAGATCATGCGCAGGCACCCTGACCTGTTGCCGTGGCACCTGCTTGACCAGGCTCTCATCACGCACCCCGTAGGCCTGCTCCGGGCTCAGGGTCAGGTTTAGTTGAGCGCCCTTATAACGACCTTCCAGCGCATCTTCAACCGTCTTGAAAAGCCCACCCCGCCCAAAGATAAAGGTATAGTTATCAATGTTGTCGGTGGTATCAATAATCTGATCATCTTTATCTGTCGTAGTGTACTCGATGGTGACAATACGGTCTTTGGTTATCTGCATGATTTGCCTCTGCGGGAAATATGCTGCACATTCTACGTCTGTTTTGTTTAGTATCCAACTTTTGAGGCATGTGGAGAAAAGAGCACGGGATGAAGGATTGGCTGCATAGACATCTGGAGCAGGTTCGGTTAACACTCTCCCGGCCTGATGCCCTGCTGATGCTGGTCATGATTGGCCTGCTGGCGGGTATTCTGGCAGGAGGCGTGATTGTGCTCTTCCGTCTGGTTGTGGAGGGAACCCTGGCTGAGCTGCTGCCGGGGCAGTATGAAGAGAACTTCGAGGGGCTGCCGGGTTGGCTGCGGCTGCTGCTGCCGATTGCAGGCGGGCTGGCCATTGGGCTGCTATTTCACTGGAAGGCCAATGGGCAGACCCTGATGGGGGTAGGCCGGGTGCTGGAACGGCTGACCTATCACCAGGGCTATATCGGTTTTCGTGAATTCCTGCTCCAGTTTGCAGGGGCGGCGATTGCGCTGGTCAGCGGCCACTCTGTAGGGCGTGAGGGGCCACACGCCTATCTGGGTGCAGCAGCAGGCAGCCTGCTGGGGCAGCACCTCTCACTGCCGAACAACAGCATTCGCACCCTGGTGGGCTGCGGCGTGGCAGCAGCCATTGCAGCCTCATTCAACACCCCGCTGGCCGGCGTCATCTTCGCGCTGGAGGTGGTGATGATGGAATACACCCTGGTCAGCTTTTTGCCGATCATGCTGGCAGCCGTGAGCGGCAATGCAATCTCGATCCTCTTTTTGGGTGCTGCCCCGGCATTTGTGGTGCCGGCACTGGAGATGGGATCACTGCAGGAGATGCCTGCGGTCATGGTGTTGGGGCTGCTGACAGGTACCGTTGCCGCCTGCTTTATCCATCTGAGTCAAGCCTTCTCCCGCTATGGCAAAGGCCACCCCTTCTGGTGTCAGACCACCGCAGCGGGGCTGGTAGTGGGCATCTGCGCACTGTTTGCACCCGAGGTGATGGGCATCGGCTATGACACCGTCAACAGCGCCCTGATCGGTGAATATGGATTGACGGCGCTGCTGCTGATCCTCTGTTTCAAGGTGTTGGCAACCTCAGCCTGTGGCGGCCTTGGGGTTCCAGCCGGGATGGTCGGCCCCTCTCTGTTCATGGGGGCGATCATTGGTGGCATTGTGGGCCACCTGATGGAACTCTGGTTCCCTGAGGTGAGTTCCAGCACAACCTTCTATGTGCTGCTGGGCATGGGTGCCATGATGGGTGCCAGCCTGCAAGCACCACTGGCGGGGCTGACCGCCATGCTGGAGCTGACCCACAACCCGGCCGTGGTGATGCCGGGCATGCTGGCCATTGTGGTGGCCAATCTGACCGCCAGTGAGCTGTTTGGCAAGGAGTCCATCTTCATCACCCTGCTCAGATCATCAGGGTTCGACTACCGCACCAGTCCGGTGTTGCAGGCGCTGCGACGCATCGGTGTGGGCAGTGTGCTGAAAAAGGACTTCCGCTGTCATGACCGGATGATCCGCCGTACATCTGCCGAAAGGCTGCTGAAAGAGGAGCCGGAGTGGCTGATTGTAGAAGAGGATAAGCGCCCCGTGGCGCTGATGCATGCGGTTGATCTGGCACGCCATCTTCAGAATGCGCAGGCTGAAGAGGGAGGTGTCGATGAGATTGATCTGATGGCCATCCCGGCCTGGCGGGAGCAGATTGCACCGATCTCTATTCAGGCCAACCTGCAACAGGCGCTGGAGCAGCTGGAAGAGCGCTCCGTTGAATCACTCTATGTGGAGTCCGCCAGCGCCACAGGCCGGTACCGGATCTACGGCATCCTGACGCGGGAGCAGATCGAGTCGGCCTATCACTACTGAGCGCCAACCCGTTCCGGGTGGTCGATAAAGGGGTTCCGCTCTCCCTGAATCCGCTCAATGACCCGGTTACGCCGCAGCTCTTCATGGTCGGGCGGGTCATCCCGATGCCACTGCCGCAACAGCCTGGCCTGCCGGGGGAAGAGCCTCAGGCCGTATCGGGTCTGCATATAGAGCATGGCGCGGGCGATATTGCCGCGCACCGCTGGCCGTGGCTCTACCCGGCGCTTTTGTGGGTCGATCTCAAAGTCACATGATCCAAACCGGCGTGGTTCACCCGGCACCCTGCCGAAGGCTCGACTGCCACGCGCCTTGTTGATCCGAGCCAGGGCCGGGTAGAGGTTATGCATATCGGCCTCTATCCGGTTGAACCGGGGGCTGCTGGCGCGACACTGACTGCGGCTGCCGCAATCAAGCGCCTTGGCCACCCAACCCATCGGGAAGACGTGCTCGATGTTGATTCGGCGCCCCTTGCGGGAGCCAAACGGCCGGTTGCAGTAGAGGGTGTTGCCGCCATCAGCGTACAGTTGTGACCAAAAGATCGACATATTCTTGAAATATGCGGTGTCGGGCAGCCTGGCTATCGCAGCTTCAGCAAACAGCAGAGTGCAACAGATTAAAAAAGGTTTCACCTTGTGGTTTCTTATCAAGCAATAAAAGTCGGAAGCGGGACTTTAGTCCTGCCGATGCCCTGCGGGACTAAAGTCCCGCTTCCAAAAGAGTGTGGCAATTTGCCACCTGTGGGATGAGCGCTGCTGGAAGGCTGGTTATAGCTATCCATATCCAATGACGCGGGGAAAAAGGTGGCAGCCGCCAAAAAGAGCAGAATGACCACAATGCAGCTGGCAATAACAATTCTGACAGGAGTTCCCATTACAACCTCTGGAGTGTTAAGTTTGGAGATAATTGTCGCACAATTTGGCGTATGCTGATTATCTCAAACAGGAGCCGCAACCGTGACAGACAAAAAAGAACAAATCGTGATTGCAGATCTGATGGAGCAGAGCGGGGTAGGGTTTGGCACCAGCGGTGCACGGGGGCTGGTGGCCGATATGACCGACCGAGTCTGTTATGCCTACACCCTGGGTTTTCTGCAACATCTGGCCGCACAGGGAGTGGTAGCGACCGGCTCACAGGTTGCAATTGCCGGGGATTACCGATCCAGCACACCACGCATCATGGGTGCCACAGCACGAGCCATTGAGGCCTTGGGCTATGAGCCGATCCACTGCGGTTTTATCCCAACGCCCGCTTTAACGCTCTACGGCATCAAACATGCCATCCCCAGCCTGATGGTGACCGGCAGCCATATCCCGGATGACCGTAATGGCATCAAATTCAACCGCCCTGATGGCGAAATCCTGAAGTGTGACGAGGCGGCTATCCGCTCCCAACAGGTTGAGATCCCGCTGAGTCTCTTCTCTCATGATGGAATGCTGGAGAGAGCACCCACTCTACCCGAGGAGAACCCGCAAGCCTATCGGGACTACCGGCAGCGCTATCTGGATCTCTTCCCGCAAGGGGCACTGCAGGGGTGCCACATTGCACTCTACGAACACTCATCGGTTGCCCGGCAGGTGATGGGGGAGATCTTTGAAGGGCTGGGGGCAGAGGTGACCCGGCTGCACCGCTCCAGGGTCTTCATTCCGGTGGATACCGAGGCAGTGCGCCCCGAGGATATTGAGCTGGCAAAGAAGTGGGCGCTTACCCACAATTTTGACGCCGTGGTTTCGACGGATGGTGATGGCGACCGTCCGTTGATCAGCGATGAGCAGGGTAACTGGCTGCGCGGCGATGTTGCGGGCATCCTCTGCGCCCGCTATCTGCGGGCAAGCTGCGTGGTTACG
Organism: Sedimenticola sp.; assembly: GCA_026989135.1. Lineage (GTDB taxonomy): Bacteria > Pseudomonadota > Gammaproteobacteria > Chromatiales > Chromatiaceae > WFXD01. Next base: position 11,130 of record JALSJZ010000182.1, read on the forward strand.
CCGGTCAGCAGCAACAGCGCCGTGGAAAAGTGCGGCTGGTTTGAGCGGGTGGATCGCACCCGGATTGGCTCACCCTATGTGATTGAGGCGATGCACTCCGCCCTGAGAGAGGGCTTCAACAATGTGGTCGGCTATGAGGCCAACGGGGGCTTTCTCACCGCAACCGATATTGAACTGGAGCATGGCCGGTTATCCGCCCTGCCAACCCGGGATGCAGTGATTGTCCCCCTCACGATACTGCTGCTGGCCAAAGGCGCAGACAGCACCATCTCAGAACTGCTGACACAGCTGCCACAGCGATTCACCCACAGTGACCGCTTGAAAAATTTTCCCACCGAGTTGAGCCACAGCCGGATTGCTGCACTAAGCAGCGGTGATTTTGATCGGGACAGCGCCGCTGTAGCGTCTCTCTTTGGGGATCACTTTGGCAGCATAAAACACCTCGATACGACCGATGGCCTGCGCATCACCTTTGAGAGTGACGAGGTGGTGCACCTGCGGCCATCCGGTAATGCGCCCGAACTGCGCTGCTATACCGAGGCCGACAGCGCCGCACGCGCCGCCGGGATGAACCGGATCAGTATGGAGATTCTGGCCGGATGGGATGACAAATCAGGCTGAGGGTCTACAGTATTTTATCAAGGGCAGAAATGCTCAACACCAACTTAAACTGGGGAAAAGATAACGATGCTGCCACACTCCGATAACAGGAATTTCTTTCGCATGGAGGTCGAGTGCCCCGCACGCTTCCGGATTGAAGGGTCAGATGAGACGGCCGGTGCCATTGTGAAGAACCTGAGCGGTGACGGATTGCTGCTCTGGCTGGATCACAAGGTTGAACCAGGCACCCGCCTCTCCATCATCATCGTGCCCGGCAAAAGCATCACACCGCCGCTCTCCATGGTGGTCGAGGTGGTGCGCTGCTATCCGCTGGAGACCGAAGAGGAGGGCAACTTCGCTGCTGCCTGCATCATCAGGGACAAACTGGAGGCAGAAAAACTGGATAAGGATTTTCCTTAGTCGGCAGACTCAAGAACCAAGGTTCAAGGCACAAGAAACGGCCTGCTTTTTTCTTGAACCTTGAGCCTGTCACTGGATGACGCTATTCCGCTCCTCACCTCTTAGAAAAGCCTGGATGTTGGCGGTCAGCTCCTCCACCAGCCGTTGACGGGCCTCACGGCTGGCCCAGGCAATATGGGGGGTGACAATCAGATTTGGAATACCCGGTTCCAGCAGCGGGTTGCCTGCTGCTGGAGGCTCCTTAATCAACACATCCACCCCCGCGCCACCGATCTTTCCTGAGCGCAGAGCAGCCGCCAGCGCAGCTTCATCCACAATACCGCCACGGGCGGTGTTGATCAGCAGTGCCCCTTTTTTCATCAGACCCAACTCCTTTTGCCCGATCAGATTTTTTGTATTTTCTGCCAGTGGGCAGTGCAGACTCAGCAGATCAACCTGCGGCAGCAGCACTTCCAGTGGGACTCGATTGGGCTGCGAACTGCCACCTGGGCGTTCGGCAACCAGCAGCTGCATGCCAAAGGCCTTTGCCACCTCCGCTACAGCACGACCCAGCTCGCCATAACCGACAATCCCCAAGCGCTTTCCAGCCAGCTCTTGAATCGGAAAATCGAGCAGACAAAACTGGCTGCTCCGCTGCCAGGCTCCATTGGCAACTGCCTGGCTGTAATCTGCCAGCCGGGTGGTGAGCGCCAGCATCAGACTAAAAACATGCTGCACCACAGAAGGGGTGGCATATCCAGCCACATTGGTAACGCGGATGCCCAGTTCATGGGCGGCTTGCAGATCCACATTATTGGTGCCGGTTGCCGCAACACAGATCAGCCGCAGCTGCCTGGCCTGGCTCAGAGACTCCCGATCCAGAATAACCTTGTTGGAGATCACAATGGTGGCGTTGCGGATACGCTCAGCGGTTTCACTGGCGCGGGTTGCCGCATGCCATTGCCACTGCGGCAGAATCTGTTTAAGCGCGGCGAGATCAAGATCACCGCAATCAACCGTCTCCAGATCAAGAAAAACCCCGTTTTGCCCGTCCATATACCTGCCCCGAATTTCTGCCCGCATCGATGAGCATGCTATTATAGCGCATTGTCTCCTTATAACTTTCACCTTGCCACCCACACCTCCCTGATATGACTGCACAGCAACGCATTCGCGAAATCCCCTATAACTACACCTCATTCTCTGACCGCGAGATTGTCATCCGCTACCTGGGGGAGGAGATGTGGCAGCTCATCGGAGAGCTGCGAGGCTCCCGCCGCACCGGGCGCTCGGCACGCATGCTGTATGAGGTGCTGGGCGATATGTGGGTGGTCAATCGCAACCCCTATCTGCAAGAGGATCTGGAGGAGAACAAGCAGCGCAGAGCCGCACTGACCGATGCCCTGACCCACCGGCTGGATCAGTTCGAGGCACGCGCCGAGGGCAACGAACAGGCGCTCCGGCTGCTGAAGGCAGCGCGTGCTGCGGTAGAGAAATTTGCCAGCGAGCTGGAGCACAATCTGCAACTGCGCAAAAAGGTGAGAAAACAGCTGGGCAAGGTGACGCGCAGAGACAATATCGACTTTGGCGGCCTGGCGCGTGTCTCCCACGCCACGGATGCCACCGACTGGCGTGTCGAGCACCCCTTCGTGGTGCTGCTGCCCGATACCGAGCGGGAGGTGGCTCCCATCGTCCGCGCCTGCATCGACGCCGGCCTCAACCTCATCCCGCGCGGTGGCGGCACCGGCTACACCGGCAGCGCCGTACCGCTGCATACCCAGTGCGCCGTCATCAACACCGAGAAGCTGGACCGGCTCAGTGAGATCGAATATGTCGAGCTGCCCGGCGTGGCCGAGAAGGTACCCACCGTCTATGTGGGGGCCGGCGTAGTGACCCGCCGGGTGTCGGATCTGGCCGAGACCCAGGGGCTGGCCTTTGCGGTTGACCCCACCTCACAGGACTCCTGCACCATTGGCGGCAATATCGCAATGAATGCCGGTGGCAAGAAGGCGGTGCTGTGGGGTACCGCGCTGGACAACCTCGCCTCCTGGTGCATGGTAATGCCGGACGCCAGCTGGCTGGAGGTGGTGCGACTCAACCACAACCTGGGCAAGATCCACGAGCAGGAGCTGGTCAGCTTCCAGATCAACCGCTACCAGACCGACGGCAAGACCCCTATTGGCGGGCCAGAGTGGCTGGATATCCCCGGCGCATCCTTCCGCAAGGCGGGGCTGGGCAAGGATGTGACCGACAAATTCCTCAGCGGCCTGCCGGGGGTACAGAAGGAGGGGTGCGATGGCATCATCACCTCCGCCCGCTTCGTGCTGCACCGCATGCCGACACAGATGCGCACCATCTGCCTGGAGTTCTTTGGAGCCGATCTGGCCGGTGCCGTACCGGCCATTGTCGAGATCATCGACTACCTGAAGGGGCAGGAGGGCGTTGTGCTCTCCGGTCTCGAGCACCTGGATGACCGCTACATCAAGGCGGTAAAATATTCGAGCAAGGCCTCCCGGCGCGAACAGCCCAAGATGGTGCTGATTGCCGATATCGCCAGCGACGATGCCGATGCCGTCGGCGCTGCCGCCTCAGAGATGGTGCGGCTCACCAACGCCCGTGATGGCGAGGGTTTCATCGCGGTCAGCCCCGAGGCACGCAAACGCTTCTGGTTCGACCGCACCCGCACCGCCGCCATCTCCGCCCACACCAACGCCTTCAAGATCAACGAGGATGTGGTCATCCCACTCGACCGGCTGGCCGAATACAGCCGCGAGATTGAGCGCATCAACATCGAGCAGTCCACCCGCAACAAGCTGCAGATTGCAGATGCGGTGCTGGCCTACCTGACAGATGATCTAAACGAAGCACACCTGGAGGGCAACCAGGCAGAGAGCGATGAGAACAGCGCCATTGTAGAGGCCAAACGGAGCGCCGCGCAGGAGATTGTACAGCAGGCGCAAAGACGCTGGCAGCAGATTCTGCAACGGCTGGATGAGAAGGCCGCAGCCCAGACCGAGCTGCTGACCGAGGCCGAGCAGCGCCAGATCAAGGCAGATGACAGCCTGCTGGATCTGCTGCTGCGGCGCGATCTGGTCATCTCCTACCGCACTGAAGTGATGGACGAGCTGCATGAGGTCTTCCCCGGCCGCGACATGGCACGGGTGCGCAGTCGGCTGGATGCAATCCATGCCGAGATCCGCAATGCCCGCCTCTTCGTCGCCCTGCACATGCATGCAGGAGATGGCAATGTGCACACCAACATCCCGGTGCATTCACAAAACTATGAGATGCTGCATGAGGCCGAGCGCATCGTGGATCGGGTGATGGAGCTGGCCTGCTCGCTGGGTGGCGTTATCTCGGGTGAGCACGGGATCGGCATCACCAAGGTGCAGTATCTGGCACCCGAAAAACTCCAGGCCTTTGTTGAATATAAAAGACGTATCGACCCGCAGGATCACTTCAACCGGGGCAAATTACAGCCGGGTTCAGGGCTGGCACAGGCCTACACGCCATCACTCAGCCTGGTCAAGGAGGAGGCGATCATCCTGGAAGAGAGCGAATTGGGGGCGCTGAACGATGAGATCAGCCACTGCCTGCGCTGCGGCAAGTGCAAACCCGTCTGCCAGACCCATGTGCCACGCGCCAACCTGCTCTACTCTCCACGCAACAAGATCCTCGGCAGCGGCCTGATCACCGAGGCCTTCCTCTATGAAGAGCAGACCCGGCGCGGACTCTCACTGCGCCACTTCGATGAGATGAACGATATTGCAGACCACTGCACCGTCTGCCACAAGTGCGAAACAAAGTGCCCGGTAAACATTGATTTCGGCGATGTTACCATCCGTATGCGCAAGATACTGACTAATTCAGGACACAAACGCACAAGCCTTGGCGGCAAGGCCGCGCTTGGCCTGCTCAACACCACCAACCCACACGCCATTCGCTACCTGCGCAAGGGGTTGGCAGAGTGGGGCTTCAAGAGCGTCAATATGGCCCACACTGCAGCCAAAACCGTGGGGCTGCTGGGCGGCAAGGATCAGATCCCGTCCGCAACCACCGGCAAGCCTCAAAACCACATTATCAATCTGGTGCGGCGCCCCCTGCGGGTGGAGGTTCCAAAATTCACCACCCGCGCCCTGCTGGGGCTGGAGGCCAAGGGCGAGGTGCCGATCCTGCGTGACCCCCAAAAGGTCAATGATGACTCCGATGCCGTCTTTTACTTCCCCGGCTGCGGCTCCGAGCGCCTCTTCAGTGACATCTCCATGGCCACACTGGCGATGCTCTACGAGATCGGCGTCGAAACAGTGCTGCCCCCCGGCTACCTCTGCTGTGGCTATCCGCAGATATCAGTCGGGCAGCACGAGGTGGGGCATCGTATCTCCACCGAAAACCGGGTGCTCTTCCACCGCATCGCCAACACCCTCAACTACATGGATATCAAGACCGTGGTGCTCTCCTGCGGCACCTGTATGGATCAGCTGCTGACCTATGAGTTTGAGAAGATCTTCCCCGGTTGCCGCCTGCTGGATATTCACGAATACCTGCTCGAAAAAGGAGCCACCCTGGATGAAGAGAGCGGACAACGCTTCCTCTTCCACGACCCCTGTCACAGCCCGATGAAACACAAAGACCCACTGCAGGTGGCCAGCCAGCTGATGGGGGCTGAAGTGGTGTTGAGTGAGCGCTGCTGCGGTGAGGCCGGCACCCTTGGCACCACCCGTCCGGACATCTCCCGCCAGATCCGTTTTCGTAAATCCGAGGAGCTGAAAAAGGGGATGGAACAGCTGGGTGGCGGCAAGATGAAACTGCTCACCTCCTGTCCCGCCTGCCAGCAGGGACTCTCCCGCTATGCTGATGAGACCGGGATGGAGGCAGGCTTTCTGGTGGTAGAGCTGGCCAAGGCCTACCTGGGTGAAGGTTGGCAAAAGGTATTTATTGAAAAAGCCCGTAGAGGAGGGATTGAGAAGGTGCTTTTGTAGTGCAGCAGCCCCCTATGTTTAGCGTTGCCTAGGAGCCTGTCCGAGAATAGGAGCCACAGTGAGGAAAATCTGGATTTGGCCAGATTCCTCCGTTATTTTCGTTAAATATGCCCAATATTCGCCTCAAATAATGAAAAAATCTGACTCAAACCAGCTTCCCCTCACCATGACTCCTATTCTCGGACAGGCTCCTAGGAGGCTGTCCGAGAACTCGGACAGCCTCCTAGAAAGAGCCGTTAGACGTACGTGTGGTCAACTGCCCTTCCCCGACTTATCCGGCTTCACTACCGTTACATCGCCTATATATACCATCACAGCATAATCCCTGTAATAGGTTTTGATAATATGCTCGGCAATGGTATCAGCCAACTCTGTATCGCATATTACCTCAACACGAATGTTGCTATCCGTAGGCCAGCGGCCATCACGCACCCCCGTGTAACCTTTGCCGCGTGCATTGGTAATGGTGTAGCCACCTGCGCCCAGACGATCAAAATCATCGATCAAGGTATGTTCCAGTGCAGACTCCGTAATGATAGTTATTAGTTTAGTTCTGCGAGTAAACACAGTGTTATCCCCCAATAGTATGAAAGTATTCAGCAAATTTATGGTAGAGCGGAATACCAAAAATAATGTTGAACGGAAAGGTTATACCAAGTGCCGCAGTGAGCGACAAGGTCGGATTGGCTTCTGGTAAGGCGATACGCATCGCTGCCGGAACCGCAATGTAGGAAGCACTCGCCGCCAAAGTTGCCAACAACATCGTACCACCAATTGAAAGCCCTAGCATTACCCCTAGTCCACCACCAATCAACCCTGAGAAAATCGGAAAAACAACACCAAAACCAAGCAGGAACAGACCGTAGCGACGTAAACAGCTCACTTGACTCGCTGCAATCAGCCCCATTTCCAGCAGAAACAGTGCCAGTACACCTTTGAATGGATCAAAGAACAGACCGGCTATGGATTCAACGCCCTCTGGCCCGGCCACCCAGCCGATCAGCAGGCCACCCAGCAACAGCACAACACTTTTCCCCAGGAACACTTCGTGCAGCAGCTTCCCCCAGCGGGTATTTTTTGAAATACCCCGAACCAGAACAATACCGACAAGAATGGCTGGCACCTCCAGCAACACCAGAAACAGCGGCATGTACTCTTCAAAGTAAATTTGTTGCGCCGTCAGGTAAGTGACTGCCACGGCGTAGGTACCCACACTCACCGAGCCATAATGCGCCGCCACAGATGCCGCATCCACTTTCTCGAGTCGGCCAATGTAGCGCAGCAGTGGAAAGGCCAGCAGTGGCAGTACAAAACCCATTGCAACCACAGCCATCGTGTCGGGCAGCAAATCGCCGATGGACTGTTTGGACAGCTCAATGCCGCCTTTGAGGCCAATCGCAAGCAGCAATATGATGCTGAGAAACTCATAAATCGCTGACGGCAGACGCATCTCTGCGCGCACCAGCCCCGCGCAGAGACCAAGGATAAAAAATAGTACTACAGGATCCAGTGACATGATTAGTTAGCACCCACTTAAAATAATTCCGTAATCAACTAAATTGCAGGTAGACATTACTGTATTAAAGACAAAAAAGCTGCATTAATCATGCTTAAACTTAATTGGCAAAACCATATACGATCATAAATGCAACAGCCTCTCAATGATCGCGAAATGTGTTCAAAAAAAGACTTTTGTCAAACTTGGGTGTTTAGCCGGTTGACCTTTAGCTCACTCCAGATGACTAGCCTCCAGGTGGCGAAGTCAGCCAATAATAGACCCCGCTGCCAGTAGAATATGGGAGAGAATATGGGGACACATCTTCTATTCCATTATTCCATATCCTTTCCCGATAAATGCGCATACACACTGCTCCATCTGTAATCCCAGCCAGAATCCGCACTCTCTTTAAACTATGGGGCACCGCAACGCAGCCTGATCAGCACGGCCTCCCCCCGTGTGTTAAAGCGCAAGGGCACGACAGAGGTTCCAACGCAGCTACTCGTGTAACCCACCATGGCACCATGACGCCATAGACCACTGGCATAGCGACGGGGACATTTTATATTGGTGATGACAGGTATCCCTCCCGGCAGCGCAATCTGTCCACCATGGGTATGCCCTGTCAGATAGAGATGATAGCCGCAAGCGGCGGCACTGTCGGCCAGCTCCGGGGAGTGAACCAGCGCAATCCTAAAACCCTGGGGCGCATTTTTCATTGCTTCGGGCGCGGCCTCTGTATGGAACGCATGCACGTCATCGACACCTGTGATGTAGAGGCTCTCTCCGTCCTGTTCAATGACGCCGGTCTCATTGATCAAAACCCTGATGCCAATATCTTCCATCGGCTCGACCATGGCGGCACAGTCATTGTTGCCCAGTATGGCCCAGACCCCATGCCGTGATGACAGGGTCGCTGTGAGCTCTTGTAGCGGCGGCAGGACATACTCGTAGTTAGTGTAATCCTCATTGCGATAGTCCCCGGTCAGCACGACCAGATCTGGCCGCAGCCCGGAAACCAGCTGGAGCATACGCTCTGTGGTTCCGGCCAGCGCCCCGAAGTGGGGGTCGCTCAATTGCAGGATGGAGAACCCATCGAAGGCGGATGGCAGGTTGCTGAAGCCAAGTTCCAGGTGGTTGAGCTGGAGGTCGAGGGCGTTGTGAACCCCGCGTTGGTACAAACCGATCACCTTCAGACACTGGCTCAACACCGAGATAATCTGGTCTCTCGCCGATGGCCTGTGGCTAACTGCATCTCCCCAGCAAGCCTTCTCCATGGCGAGACGCTTCTTGTACCAGATTTTGCGCTGTGGGTTCAAGGTGCCTCGGTGAAGGTCATTTGCACACCAACCATAGTAACCAAATATGGCTGGATGTCGATGCTCATCAGATTGCGGCCACTCTAAGTTTCCTCTTTAAATGCCCATGGCTGGGCATCACATTTGCCTCTGATTCAGTTAAGATCACACCCCATGCTGACCTATCCCGATATTGACCCCGTTCTTGTTGCCCTTGGCCCTCTTCAGGTTCACTGGTATGGCCTGATGTATCTGATCGCCTTTGCCAGTGCCTGGTGGCTGGGTCGGCTGCGCGCAGCACGCCCCGGCTCTGGCTGGAAGCCGGAGGCCGTGGATGACATGCTTTTTTGGGGAGCACTCGGCGTGGTGCTGGGCGGGCGTGTCGGTTATGTGCTGTTTTATGATTTCTCCCGCTTTCTTGATGACCCACTGATTCTGCTTGCCGTCTGGCAGGGTGGCATGTCCTTTCATGGCGGCTTTTTGGGTGTGCTGGTGGCCATGTGGTTTTTTGCCCGGCGGCAGAAGATGGGCTTTTTCCAGATGATGGATTTTGTCGCCCCACTGGTACCCATCGGCCTGGGCGCCGGGCGTATGGGCAACTTCATCAATGGCGAATTGTGGGGTGCACCAAGTGATCTGCCCTGGGCCATGCGCGTCCCCTGCAGAGAATTTGTTGAGCTCTGCACCTATAAACTACAGCTGCCACCGGGTACAGAATTTACTCCGCCACTGCATCCCAACCAGCTCTATGAGGCCGCCCTGGAAGGGGTGGCGCTGTTTCTTCTGTTATGGCTCTTCTCCGCCAGACCCCGGCCTGTGATGGCGGTCTCTGCTCTGTTCTTGCTGGGGTACGGGCTGTTTCGATTCGCCATTGAGTTTGTACGCATACCCGACGCACACCTTGGCTATCTCGCCTTTGATTGGGTCACCATGGGGCAGATCCTCAGTCTGCCGATGATCATTGGCGGCATAATCCTTTTTGCTCTGGCCTATCGAAAAAAGGGAGCGGTGTAGTTATGCAGCAGTATCTGGATCTGATGCGCCATGTGCGGGATAACGGCATCCGCAAGGAGGATCGCACCGGCACTGGCACCCTCAGTATCTTCGGCCATCAGATGCGCTTTGATCTGGCTGCCGGCTTCCCTGCCATCACCACCAAGAAGCTGCATCTACGCTCGATCATCCACGAGCTGCTGTGGTTTTTGCAGGGTGACACCAATATCCAATATCTAAAGGATAACGGCGTGCGCATCTGGGATGAGTGGGCCGATGAACAGGGCGACCTGGGGCCGGTCTACGGCTACCAATGGCGCAGCTGGCCTGCGCCGGATGGTGGCTCCATCGACCAGATCAGCCAGCTGCTGGAGCAGATCCGCAACAATCCTGACTCCCGGCGGCTGCTGGTCACGGCCTGGAACCCGGCCTATGTCGATCAGATGGCGCTGCCGCCCTGCCACTGCCTGTTTCAATTCTACGTGGCGGAGGGAAGGCTCTCCTGCCAGCTCTATCAGCGCAGCGCCGACATCTTTCTCGGCGTGCCCTTCAATATCGCCTCATACGCCCTGCTGACATTGATGATGGCGCAGATCACCGGCCTGCAGCCCGGCGAGTTCATCCACACCTTTGGCGATGCCCATCTCTACCTCAACCATCTGCAGCAGGTAGAGCTGCAACTCGCACGCGAGCCGCTCCCCCTGCCCACGATGCAGCTGAACCCGGCAGTGGATTCACTGTTTGATTTCACCTACGATGATTTTAAGCTGCTGGATTATCAATTCCATCCCCACATCAAGGCACCCGTAGCCGTCTAGCCGGGATCTGTATGAAGCACCAGTGCCCAATCATCTCCCTGATCGCCGCCGTGGCCAATAACCGGGTTATCGGTATCAATAACCAGATGCCCTGGCACCTGCCCGCTGACCTGCGCCACTTCAAGGCGCTCACGGTTGGCAAGCCGATTATCATGGGGCGCAAGACATGGGAGTCGCTGCCCGGCCTGCTACCGGATCGACCCCATATTGTGGTGACCCGAAGACCGGACTACCGGGCCAAAGGATGCCGGGTCGTTCACTCCATCGAAGCGGCACTGGCGGCTGCCGGTGATGTTCCCGAAGTGATGATCGTCGGAGGTGCCGCCCTGTACAGCGCCATGCTGCCACAGGCTGATCGCATCTATCTCACGCAGGTGGAGACCACCGTGGCAGGGGATGCCTTTTTCCCCGACCATGACCCCGCGCAGTGGCGGATCACCGCTCAGGAGGAACATGCAGCCGATGAAAAAAACCCGTTTCCATACCAATTTTTAACCCTGGAGCGTCGCAGCTAAAAAATTGCCCCTTGCATAAAAACCAACTCCGGCGTTAAGGTATTGCAACCCATGCAGGTTAAAAAGGCGAAGCAGAATGAAGATTTTCACTAGGCATGCCGTTGCAACCGTTGCTGTTTTTCTCCTGATTGGCTGTCAAAGCACCCCTTCCATACAGCCGGCCACACAGGCCAAGATTACCGGCTTTACCCCTTTTGGCGTGGCTGGCGGCTATGATGTTGGCTCGCTGATCGACTACTCCAACCAAAACTATAAAACCCTCTTCACATCAGAATATATTGAGCGCAACGCCAGACCTGAGGCTCAAAAAGGGCTGAACACGCTCTTCCACACACCGCTGCAAGCGGTCTCGCCCCGCTACAACGACAACCAGAAAAGACAGTTCATGGAGGCGATCAAGCGCACCCTGCTTGCGGGACGCTTCAACCTCTCTGACCGTGCGAAGGCGGCCATAGATAAAATAGTTAAAATCGATATTGCTGTGGCATCAGCCGCCAAGAAGTCTGCTGCGGCACCTGAGGCACTGCAATACAGGCTGATTGAAGCCCTCCCGCCAACCGGGGGCGTCATCATCGGGATAAAGGCCAAGACCGGCATGGCCAAGACCGCCGTTGCCGTGACCAGCATACTGATCTTTAAACGAGCCACGGTGACACTCTACTTCGATCGCTCGGTTGGCACTGCCGAACGGATAGAGATTTTTGACAAGAGCTATTTTGATAACCGGGTAGTGATCAAGCTTGGCTCACAGACAGAGAACAGCCTGCGGATCGAGTATACCCAGCCCACGGTCGTTGCATTCAAGGGGTTCCGGTTTGATAAGCAGGCTTTGCGCTTTTATATAAAAAACGGCAGGCTGCCCTCAGCAAAAGAGTCTCTCGCGCTCACCTCTGCACAACAGCCGCTGGCGAGGGCAACGACGGCCACCTCTAAAAAGAGATCGGTCAACGACAGTGATATGTATGACGTACCCTGGGGGCCCTGATAGTTACTCTACCGGCAGCCCCTTGCCCGGGTTGAGGATATTGTTTGGGTCAAACTGATGGCGGATGCCATGCATCAGTCGCAGGGTGGCGGGATCGATCTCACGCCCGACAAAATCCCTCTTCTCCAGCCCCACGCCATGCTCACCCGACAGGGTGCCATCCAGCTTCAACACCAGATCGAAGGTGTCGCTGAGACAGTCTGCCGCCCGCTGCATCTCAGCCGGATCATCGGGATTGACCAGCAGGTTGACATGGATATTGCCATTGCCTGCATGGCCAAAATTGACGATACGAATCCGGTGCTGCTCCGCCAGCTGCTCCAGCCCGCTGATCAGCGCCGGGATATGGGAGACCGGCACCACGACATCCTCATTGATCTTCTTGGGTGCGACATTGCGCAGGGCGGGTGAGAGCGCCTTGCGCGTCTTCCACAGTGCTGTCACCTCTGCTGTGGTTTTGGCACGGTAGAGATCGACCAGACCCTCCACCCTGGCCGCCTGCTCGATAGCGGCAGCAGCTTGGCTCAACCCGTGCTCCGGGCCGTCCACCTCAATCATCAGCAGGGCGCCCACCTCATCATCCAGTTGCAGATCCGAGAAGTTGCGCACCATCGCTATTGCCGCCCCATCCATAAACTCCAGGGCACAGGGGGTGACGGGCTGCGCCATGATGGCGGAGACGGCCGCCGCCGCTGAGTGGATATCCCGATAGGTGGCGCGCAGGGTGCATTTTGCCTCCGGCAGCGGCGTCAGCTTGAGCGTGGCTTCGGTGATGATGGCCAGCGTCCCCTCCGAGCCGATCAGCAGGCGGGTCAGGTCATACCCCACCACACCCTTGGTGGTCATGGTGCCGGTTTTAATCTCCTCTCCCAGGCCGGTGATGGCACGCAGGCCCAGGGTATTCTCGCGCACAGTGCCATATTTTACGGCACGGGGGCCCGCCGAGTTATAGGCCAGATTGCCCCCCAGGGTGCAGACTGCCGCGCTGGAGGGGTCGGGCGGCCAGAAGAACCCATGCCCGGCAAGCGCCTGTTGCAGCGCCTGGTTGGTGACACCGGGCTCTACCCGGGCCAGGCGGTTGGCCGGGTCGATCTCCAGAATCTGCGCCATGCGCTCCAGCGAGAGCACCATGCCGCCTCGATCCGGTACCGTGGCCCCCGTTGTGCCGGTGCCGCGACCGCGCGCGATCAGCGGGATCTTCTCCCGGTTGCAGAGCCGCACCAGATCACGCACCTGTTCATGCGTGGTGGCAAAAGCGACTGCCTGCGGGAGCGCCTGTCGGCGGCTGTTATCGTAGCCATAGGGCCAGCAGTCGGCGGGATCCGTCAGCAGACCCTTCTGGCCGGTGATGGCCTGCAACTCACCGATCAGTGATGGCGCAAGTGGTGCGTCAGTAGTATTCAAAGACCTTGACCACCCGCTTCACACCAGTGACAAAACGCACCTTCTCGGCAACCTGATGCGCCTCTTGCTGGCTGATGATGCCCATTAAAAATACCGTGCCCTGTGATGTCACCACCTTCACCCGGGTTGGATCAAAGCCCTTGGCATCAATCCTCAGCAGCTCCAGCTTGACCTTAGCGGTCAGGTAGGCATCGTTGGTTTGATCCAGCAGTGTGCCACTTGGCGAAACCAGCACCTCATTATGCACCCGCTCAACCCGCTGGATATTACTGACCAGTCTGGCAAAGTGGTCACTGACCTCCTGGGTATCCGCCTCCCCTGTCAGAAGCACCTTCAGGTTATAGCTGGTGATGCTGATATTGCTGCGTTTGCTGATCTCCGGATGATCCATCAGCAGCTTCAACGCCTTGATCTCAATGGCCTGATCCTCCAGCATGGTAGGCACCGTGCGGCGGTCATGCACAGCGGCCACCCCTGTTGCGGCACCACCCACCACCGCTGTGGTACAGCCCAAAAGCTGCGACATCAGCAGCACCAGTGCCATCAGAAAAATTGCTCTCATCGTTGGTTACTCCTTTGTTTATCCCAGCAACTGCTGGTCAATCAGATCACACAGGCAGTGGATGGTCAGCAGGTGAACCTCCTGAATACGTGCCGTGCTCTCTGAAGGCGCGCGTATCTCTCTGTCATCCCCGGTCAGCAGGGTGGCCATCCGCCCCCCATCCTTGCCGCTGAGCGCAACCACATACATTTCTCGCTCATGTGCTGTCTCAATGGCGGCATTGACATTGGGTGATTCGCCACTGGTGCTGATGGCCAGCAACAGGTCACCCGGTTGCCCCAGCGCCCGCACCTGCTTGGCGAAGACCTCTTCGTAGTCATAGTCATTGGCAATCGAGGTGATGGTTGAGCTGTCCGTAGTGAGCGCGAAGGCAGGCAGCCCCGGCCGCTCACGCTCGAAGCGGTTCAGCATCTCGGAGGAGAAGTGCTGCGCATCCGCAGCTGAGCCGCCATTACCGCAGCTGAGCACCTTGCCCCCGGCCATCATCCGGCTGACGATCAGCTCTGCCGCATCGGCAATGGGCGCGGCCAGCAGCTCCACAGCCTGGCTCTTGGTTTGAATGCTGTCGTTGAACAGCTGTTTAACGCGGTCAATTCGTTCTGTCATTGCTTCTGTCTATTGATTAAAAAGTGGCCTGAAAGGCATCCTTGATCCAGTCGATATTCTGCTGCTCTCTGCCCACAATAGCCAGCATATCCAGGCGGCAGCGGGGCATATTTCGCCCACTGTTGGATTGCAGGTAGTGGGCTGCGGCCGCGCAGATGCGCCGCTGTTTGGCTGGGGTGACGCTCTCGGCAGGTGATCCAAACCCGGTACTTTTCCGGTAGCGTACCTCGATAAAGACCAGGGTTGCGCCATCGCGCATGATCAGGTCGATCTCACCCTGTCGGCAGCGGTAGTTCTGCGCCACCAGTCGCAGACCCTGCTGTTCCAGATAGATCCGCGCTTGCTCTTCTGCCCTGGCACCGCACTCACCCGGTGCTGGCCTCATATCGACCTGTCTGGCGCGGCCGGTGCAGGCAACGGTGCCAGCGGGATAGGCGGTGCCGGTACTACGGTTGGGAAGATCAGCGGCGGCAGATCATCTCCCGGCGTGGTCAGCCCCGACTCCATGCGCGGCGCATAGCCCAGCACATAGGGCACCCCTTTGCGCATCTGCGCCCACATCAGGCGCCGATGCACCTGATTGATCTCATCCAGATAGAGGTTTCCGGTCTGCCCGTCCAGCGTCTCCCAGGGGCTGACCTTGAGCCGCCCCAGGTGTGGCAGCAGATTGAAGCTGTCGATGCCCATGGCATAGAGCCGCTGATAGCTGCGCCGGGCCTCCGGGAAGAGCGCTGCCAGCGCATCCTGGGAGAGACGGCTCCCCTCCTCACTGGCCAGCAGCCAGGGGATGTCGGGGAATTTAACCCCCTCCAGGTCGCCATCCTTCATTGCATCCGGGCTTCCGGCATAGAGGTGCGAGGTGGCGTAGACCGGGATGCCTGCGGCATGGTGAAACTGTAGCAGCGGGCGGAGCTGACGCGCAATCTCGGGCTTTGCGGCAAAGAATACGAAATCGACATCCTGCCGGCGGCGCGGCTCATATTTTACATTCTGGATCAGGATGCGCTGCATCTGGCTGCGGCGCGCCTTGCTCTCATCGATGTCCAGCAGGGTCAGTATCGGCCGGGAGAACTCCTGCCCCCTGGCATCATAGGTCTGAGCCTCCAGCAGAGTGCCGCCCAGCTCTTCCCAGCGTTCACGGAAGCTGTTGAGGATGCGTTCGCCCCATGAGCCTTCCGGGACAATGGCCAGCGCCTCTGACAACCCATCCTGCCAGGCGCGCTCTGCCACCTGTCGCGCCTCATCCTCAGGCGAGAGGCCAAACTGGAACAGATTCTCCGGCTGCCCCGGCTGCGGGGCGATCCGGTTCAGCGCCAGCACCGGGATCTCCAGCTCCCCGGCCCGCGCCAGTTGTAAGACTGCGCTCTTGTTCAGTGGGCCGACCACCATGTCGGCCCCGGCATCCACCGCCTGCCGGTAGAGTGGCCAGGTATCTGCCGCATTGCTGCTGTCGTAGAAGCGCAGCTGTGGGCGCTTTGCCGCTGGCAGCTGGTAGTAGGCCGCCATGATGCCATTGCGCAGCGCAGCAGCGGCACCGGCCAGAGTGCCGGATTGCGGCAGCAGTATGGCCAGGTTTTTTACCGGCTGATATTGGCGCTGCAACCGCTGCTGGTAGCCCTCCAACAGCTCCGGGCGCGCTGGATGCAGCGGAAAACGCTCACGCCACTGGGTCAATAAAAGCCGCATGCGGGCGGGGTCGCCCTCATAACCTTTGATGATGCGTGCCAACTCCATCCAGCCACCCTGTATACCTGGCGGATCGGGCTGAAACGCCCTCAGGGCATCATCTGTCAGAATGGTCAGGGTCTGGAGTATGGCCTGCTGATTATGCAGCCGCGCCGCCGGGTCGCTGATCAGCAGATCCAGCTGGCCAAGCTCATGGGCGCTCTCCAGCAGATGGCCCTCAAGCCGCAGTATCTCTGCCCGCTGTCGGTGATAGCGCTGCCGAAGATCGGTCGAAAGCCCCTCAGGCGGCTGCGCCTCCAGCAGCGAGAAGGCCGCTTTCAGGTTGCCCTCCCTGATCGCCAGCTCGGCGGCCTGCAGGCGCTTACGCAGATCAAATACCGGAGAGAGTCCGCTCACATCGGTCTGCGCCAGCAGGCGGCTTGCGGATTCGGTATCCTGCGCCAGCAGAAGGGCAGCAACCGCCTGTAGCTGCAGATCCTGGCGGTAGGGCGGCGGCATGCGCATGGCCAGACTCTGATAGAGTGCGGCGGCGGCAACATAGTCACCCATCAGCTCCAGCTCGGTGGCGCGATCCAACTCGGCCCGTGGCACGGGCGAAACCGGCTGGCCGGATGCTGCCCCGGCATCCGGCAGCGCCTTTGGCAGCTGAGGGGTGACACAACCCGTCAGCCACAAAGCGCAGAGCAGGCTGGTGATGACTGTTCGATTCGTCAGTTGCATGGTTTGATTAAGGCAGGCACGATGTAGCGAGTATCTTGTCTGGGGTAAAAAGTGTCAATCGAAAAAGGTGTACTCTATGTGGTGGCGACACCCATCGGTAATCTGGAGGATCTCTCCACGCGCGCGATCCATACCCTGCAAGCGGTTGATCTGATCGCCGCCGAAGATACCCGCCACAGCCGCCCCCTGCTGCGGCACTTCGGGATCAAAACGGCGCTGATCGCGCTGCATGAGCACAATGAGCGTGAACTCATGCCGCGCCTTCTGGGGCAGCTGCAGGATGGCCGTTCCATTGCACTGATCTCCGATGCAGGTACCCCGCTGATCAGTGACCCGGGGTTTCCGCTGGTGCGGGAGTGCCACCGGCAGGGGGTTCGGGTCTCCCCGGTGCCCGGCCCCAGTGCCGCGATCTGTGCGCTCTCTGCCGCAGGTCTCCCTTCTGACCGCTTTCTGTTCGAGGGGTTCCTGCCCCGTACCCACGCCGCCCGCTGTGAGCGGCTGCAACGCCTGAAGCAGGAACCCTGCACCCTGGTTTTCTATGAATCAAACCACCGGGTGGCGGAGTCGTTGCAGGATATGCGCTCGGTATTGGGTGCCGAGCGCCCGGCGCTGATGGCGCGGGAGCTGACCAAGCTGCACGAAACCCTGATCAGCGCGCCATTGGCCGAGCTGCTGCAACAGGTCGAAGCTGACCCGATGCAGCGTAAGGGTGAGATCGTGCTGCTGGTGGCCGGGGCCAAACCCGAGGCGGATGCCGGGCAGGCAGCAGAGACCCTGCGTATCCTTGAGATACTGCTGGAGGCACTGCCGGTAAAGCAGGCTGCCACATTGACCGCCCGGATAACCGGGCAGAAGAAGAACCGACTCTATCAAGAGGCGCTGGCCTTGCGCAACCGGCCAGTTGGCTGAAACCATGCAGTGATTCAATGCTTCCGGTATTCTTCCCTCTCATTTTATTATCTTGAAGACGGACGGGGCGATGTGCGGTATTTGCGGTGAATTAAGGTTTGACAGGCAGTCGGCTGATCTGGCAGCCATCCAGCGCATGATGTCGCATCTGGAGCGGCGCGGCCCCGATCATGGCGGTAGCTTCAGCGATGGCCCACTGGGGTTTGGCCACCGGCGACTGGCGGTGATTGATCTCTCCGAGCACTCCGATCAGCCCCTGGTCGATCAGGCACTGTCTCTGGCACTGGTCTTTAACGGTGCCATCTATAACTACAAAGAGCTGCGCCATGAGCTGCGGGGCAAGGGCTACCACTTCTTCTCTGAGGGCGACAGTGAGGTAATCCTCAAGGCCTGGCACGCCTGGGGTGAGGCCTGTGTCGAGCGGCTGCACGGCATGTTTGCCTTTGCCATCTGGGATGAGGCAAAGCACCAGCTGTTTCTGGCGCGGGATCGGTTTGGCATCAAACCCCTCTACTATGCCGCTGATGCGACACGCCTTCGCTTTGCCTCCAATCTGCAGGCGCTCCTGGCGGCGGGTGGCATCGACACCCGCATCAACCCCGTGGGGCTGCATCACCAGTTCATGCTGCATGCGGTTATTCCGGCTCCGCATACGATTCTCTGCGGGGTCAAGAAGCTGCCTCCGGCTCACTCGCTGCTGATCGAGGCCGATGGCCAGCAGCGGCAGCAGCGTTACTGGAGCCTCTCTGCAACCCGGCCTGCAATGCCCCGCAGTGATGCCGAATGGCTGGAGGCGATCCACGAATCCCTGCGCATGGCGGTGCGCCGCCGCAATGAGGTTGCGGATGTGCCGGTTGGGGTGCTGCTCTCCGGCGGGCTTGACTCCAGCCTGCTGGTGGCGCTGCTGGCCGAGAGTGGCACCTCGGATCTGAACACCTTCTCGGTCGGGTTTGAGGATACCCCGCAGGAGGCTGGCAGTGAGTTTGAATTCTCTGACCAGGTGGCCAGCCACTATGCCACCCGCCACCATCGCTATCGCATACCCAATGCCGAGGTGCTGCAACGCCTGCCCGAGGCGGTTGACGCCATGGCCGAACCGATGTTTGGGCAGGATGCCGTCGCCTTCTATCTGCTGGCGGAACAGGTCTCGCAAAAGATCAAGGTTGTGCAGTCGGGGCAGGGGGCAGACGAGGTCTTCGGCGGCTATTTCTGGTATCCGCGTATGTTGGCCGAAACTACCGGCTCGCCCGTGGAGCGCTTTGCCAAACACTATTTTGATCGGGATCATGCAGAATTTTTACAGATGATCTCCGCCGATTACTGCGGATCAGATTACAGCAGCCAGCTGGTTGCCAGGCTGCTGGCCGAACCGGGTGCCGAGACCTTTATGGATGGCGTGCTGCGGATGGATGCCACCACGCTGATTGTGGATGACCCGGTGAAGCGGGTTGACAATATGACCATGGCCTGGGGCCTGGAGGCTCGCGTCCCCTTTCTGGATCATGAGCTGGTGGAGCTGGCGGCGCAATCTCCGCCCGAGTTCAGGCTGCGGGAGGGCGGCAAGTACCCCCTCAAGGCGATGGCGCGGGGGCTGCTGCCCGATACGGTGATTGATCGCCCCAAAGGTTACTTTCCGATGCCGGCACTGAAGTATGTGCGGGGTGAGTTTCTGGACTTTATGCGGGATATTCTGGATTCACAGCGCTGCCGTGAGCGGGGGCTTTATCAGCGCAGCTATGTCAAGATGCTGCTGGATGCGCCGGAACAGCATCACACCCGCCTGCAGGGCAGCAAGCTCTGGCATCTGGCGCTGCTGGAGTTCTGGTTGCAGCGGAATGTGGATTAGGGGCAGACTGGCTCAAATTGCAGAGACAATGCAGTTTCTACCCGCTTTTTTGGCCTCGTACATCGCATCATCAGCGGCTCGAATCACTTCGTCGATCAACTCACCATTTTGGGGAAAGGAGGAGATACCAATCGATACCGTGACCCTGTGCTCTCGCTTTTTTACCACCACCGTGAGCTTCTCTATGCCCTGCCGGATCTCATTCGCTTTTTGCAGACAATCCTCCGGGGAGCAGCCGGGCAGGATAACAATCAACTCCTCCCCGCCATAGCGGCAGGCGATATCTTCACCGCGTATGCTGTTTTTAAGAAACATGCCAATCTTCCACAGCACCTTGTCGCCCACTTCATGGCCATAGGTGTCATTCAGCTGTTTAAAGTGGTCAAGATCCAGCATCATCAGCCCCACATTGGTGCTGCTGCGTGTTGCCCGGTCAAATTCACGCGTCAACGCATACTCCATGTGCCGCCGGTTAAACAGCCCGGTAAGGGGGTCGACGATAGATTGCAGATGCAGCCGCTCTCGCAACCTGATGTTGGCCAGACTCAGCGCGTAGAGTTCGCTAATCCCCTTGAGCTTGCCTTCAATACGCTTCAAAGCCGGTTCCCTGTGACGGGATTCCACCCCGGCGTAGTCACAGCTAAGGTGAATAATGCCTAAACATTCGCTGCGCGCGGTAATGGGAATGCAGAGGTTTGAACGGGAGACTCCTTTGATTTGAGGGCATGAGGGTTCCGCTTCAGGATCAGTAACGATATGCGCACCGCCCCGCCGGACAGCCCAGCAGTCGTTCAGGTTGAACTGAATCCCCTCCCAGGGATAATCCCCAAAACCAACCACCGCTTGCGCGATCTCCACCGTCTCTTTCTTTATCGCAATAAACCCAGAGTGCTTGGGGAATATCTGGCTACAGATCGAGGCCACGATACCGAAGCTCTCCTGCTCTGTATTGCACGCCTGCAGCAGGTCTCTCATATGCGCCATGAGTTCTGCCTCTCTGTTCCGGCGTTTAAGCTCGGTGACAATGGCAGCTAATCTATTGGTTCTTTTCTCTACCTCCTCTTGCAGATTGTCACGATGCTTCAACAGCGCATACTGGGCGCGCTTGCGCTCTCTGATATCGGTAATACTGCCTTCGATATAATCCATATCTTCCAGATCATCATGCACCTGATAGGCCGATATAGCGGCATACAATATCCCGCCATCATCCCGCTTCAGCCTGGTCTCAAACTCACTGACCCGCCCGTTTCGCTTCAGTTTGTCCAGCATCTTTTTCCAGTCGGCCGGATTTGCATACAGGTCATCAGGGATGCAGGGATAGGCATCAATAACATTTTGCATACTGCTGCAACCCAGCATCCTCACCAGAGCAGGGTTGGCCTTTAGAAAGCGCCCGTCAAATGTAGATTGGTAGATCCCGTCTGTTGCATTTTCAAATACACTTCTGAATCTTTTTTCACGCGCCAGCACCTCCAGTGTCATCTTTTCAAACTCATCTGCTACGGTATCCAGCTCATCAAAGGATCTGTCGGTTGCGCGTCTTTTTCGATAGGTTCCCTTCGCCGCAGCCTGGATTTCAAAGACAAACCGTTTTAGAGGAGTGAGCAGGGATTTTTGCAGCGAGTGGCGGAATTTCAAGAAGAAGAACAGGCAGAAAACAAGCAGCATAACAAGCAGAATCGATACCGCTTTAACCACCGGGTAAAATGGCACAGCAGCGGGCTGATAAACCACCATCAGCCAGTTGATTCTGGGGAATTTGGTTGTCTCTCCAAAATAGAGTTGCCCACGGTTTTCAAAAAAACCGTCAAAAAACGGGATTTTACTGTTTTCAAAGATCCCCAGGTTTTGCAGATTGTCACTCTGGCCTGCCAGCTGCTGATCGGTGGAGAGCACCATGTTGCCATCATCATCTGCAATAATGGCCAGTAAGCCATTGGGAAAGGTGCTGCGGATATGGTTCTCAAGTGCACCCAGGCTTAGCTCCCCGGCAAGGATCTCTCCGGAGGATAGAATATGGCCCACATAGATAACCACAGCTCCCGTTTTATCGGAAAGCATGGGGCGGGAGACCATCAGATTATCGGTTGCGTTCTCCCATATAATCAAAGGAAAATCCACACCCTCAACGCCCACAGGATAAACATCCTGAACCAGCTTGTTACGGGTAAGCCAGATCAGCCGCTTGAAGTGGGGATAGAGGTTGTAAAAAGCTGTCAGATCTGACTGAATCGCTGCACCATTGGTGCGTTCCAGCTTGGTTGAGAAAACGCGCAGAACCCTATGTGAGGCCTCTATTTTTTCCAGCACAAGCTGGCTCGTTGTCTTGCTCAAGAGCGCACTGGTCTGCCTGAAATCCACCATCCGGTTCATGAATGCCCAGACCCCAAACAGCATTACAAAAAGCACGCCAGGGAGAATAAACCACAGGACGATATTGTGCTGGATGATAGAGAGGAAGGTCTTGCTTTTATTGCTCACGCTATTATTACCTGATAGCGCAATCTTGATATTTCAACAGAAAATACGAGGTGAAGGCGCTCTATGGCCGTTATCTTACACATCCCCTGTTGATCCCCGGTTGAAAAACATTACTCGATCAATACAGCTGCAACAACAGCCGAACCGGCAGGAAGTCGGCTCCTCGCCTGCATTGTAACTTTTTTATTGTGGTTTTTGTAGGGGAGCGGCAGGAAGCTGGTTACTCCAGATAGCGTGGCACCGTCTCCTTTGGAGCAATAGGGGACAGACCACAATTATTTATCATTCTCATCGGGCATTATGAATAATGTGAGACTCATTTCATGTTGGACAGGGCCGTTGCTTGACCTTATCCATGCCGAAAACGATAATCCCCCCTGTTTAGCACTCTGAAACGAGAGTGCCAATGGATCATTAACCTTTAACCTAAATCCTGCAAGTGATCGTGCTTGCAGGATTTAGGTTTAAATAGCACTGAGGCTTGAAGTGGGGCAAAAAAAGAGAGTTGAAAAGAGTGCAGTTGGAGCACGCGCCCAATACTTCCTGAAGGTTTTAATTGAGCGCTATATTGCCGAAGGCCAGCCGGTTGGTTCTCGCACACTGGCACACGATGCCGGGCTTGATCTCAGCCCGGCCACCATTCGAAATGTGCTGGCGGATCTGGAAGATATGGGGCTGGTTGTCTCGCCTCACACCTCCGCAGGCCGGGTGCCCACAGTCTCTGGCTACCGCCTGTTTGTCGATTCCCTGTTAACTGTCAAGCCCCTGGCAAAGCTGGAGATTGGCCAGCTCAGGCAGCAGCTTGATATTCAGCAGGAACCAACGCACCTGTTGGAATCTGCCTCCACAATGCTATCGGGCTTCACCCGTATGGCCGGGATTGTCATGCTGCCCCGGCGTGAGCACATCACCCTGCGTCAGATTGAGTTTCTGCCCCTCTCCGGTCATCGTGTCCTGACCATACTGGTTACCCAGAAAGATGAGATACACAATCGCATCATCACAACCAAAAGAGCCTACACCCGTAGCGAGCTGGAGCAGGCGGCCAACCTGCTCAACCAGACCTTTTCGGGTCAAACACTTGATGTCATGCGTAAAAAGCTGTTTGAAGATATTCAGAAAACCAGGGTTGACCTTGATCGCACCATGGCCCGGGCAGTTGAAATGGCGGGTCAGGTTTTTCAGTCGGACGAGCCAGGCGGCAATGACTGCCTGATCTCTGGGCAGACCAATCTAATGGGGTTTGAGGATCTCTCCGATATGACCAGCCTGCGCCATCTGTTTGATGCCTTTGCCGAGAAACATGAGATCCTGCATCTTCTGGATCAGTGCATGCAGGCAGAGGGTGTGCAGATCTTTATCGGAGAGGAGTCAGGTTATCAGCACCTGGACAATTGCAGTGTGGTGACCGCCCCCTATGAGGTGGATAACGAGGTGGCGGGCGTACTGGGCGTCATCGGCCCCACCCGAATGGCCTATGACCGGGTCATCCCCATCGTGGATGTCACAGCAAAATTACTCGGCGCGGCCTTGAAACAGCAACAAACACCCCAAGATTAAGAGCCTTTTGCAAACCCCCTAAGGTTTATTCAGGCGCCAAAACATGAGCTTATTGGAAAGCTGCTACATCCAGTGCCCATACTGTTGGGAACAGATCGAGCTATCCATTGAGGGTTCCATGGAAGAGCAGCGGTATATTGAAGATTGCCAGGTATGCTGCAATCCTATAAGCATTACAGTAAACAGCGTGCCAGGCAGCCCGGCTCAGGTAGAGGCCAGGCAGGAAAATGAGTAGCGATCCCCACTGCAAGCAGATGGGTTAGAAAAACCCCAGCGGCTGGGTACTGTAGCTCACCAGGAGATTCTTGGTCTGCTGGTAGTGGTTCAGCATCATCTTATGGGTCTCACGGCCAATGCCTGATCTCTTGTAGCCACCAAAGGCGGCATGTGCAGGGTAGGCGTGATAGCAGTTGGTCCAGATTCGCCCTGCCTCAATCGCCCGACCCAGCCGATAGGCGCGGTTCATATCCCTGGTCCAGACCCCGGCACCCAGGCCATACTCGGTGTCGTTGGCAATGGCGATGGCCTCAGCCTCATCCTTGAAGGTCGTTACCGCCAATACCGGGCCAAAGATCTCCTCCTGAAAAATACGCATGCTGTTGTCACCCTTGTACAGGGTTGGTTCAATGTAGAAGCCATCCGATAGCGCACCTGCGGTGTTACGCTGCCCACCAATCAGGCACTCTGCCCCCTCCTGGTTTGCAATCTGCATATAGCCCAGGATCTTATCCAGCTGCTCCTGTGAGGCCTGCGCACCGATCATTGTCTCGGTGTCCAGTGGATCACCCTGCTGGATACGCCCTACACGCTCAAGCACCCTCTCAATGAACTCACTGTACATCGACTCCTGGATCAGCACACGAGAGGGGCAGGTGCAGACCTCGCCCTGGTTAAAAAAGCCAAGCACGAGCCCTTCAATCGCCTTGTCAATATATTCAGGCTCCTGTTGCAGCACATCGGCAAAGAAGATGTTGGGTGATTTACCCCCAAGCTCCAGCGTGACTGGAATAATACGCCTGCTGGCATACTCCATAATCTGATGCCCCACCGCAGTGGAGCCGGTAAAGGCGATCTTGGCAATGCGGTCACTGGTCGCCAGCGCCTTCCCCGCCTCTTCACCGTACCCATGCACAATATTCAGTACGCCAGGGGGTAACAGATCACCCACAAGATCCATAAAAAGGGAGATAGAGAGCGGTGTCTGTTCGGCTGGCTTGAGTACAACCGTGTTACCTGCTGCCAACGCAGGAGCCAACTTCCAGGCCGCCATCAACAGTGGGAAATTCCAGGGGATAATCTGACCAACCACACCCAGTGGTTCGTGGTACTGATAGGAGACAGTGGCTTCATCAATCTCACCAATAGACCCCTCCTGCGCCCGGATGCACCCTGCAAAATAGCGAAAGTGATCTATCGCCAGCGGCACATCTGCTGCCAGTGTCTCACGCACAGGCTTGCCGTTATCCCAGGTCTCTGCCACCGCCAGCATCTCGCAATTTGCCTCCATGCGATCAGCAATCTTCAGCAGAATGCCAGAGCGTTGTGCTACCGATGTTTTTCCCCAGCCTGCCTTGGCATCATGCGCAGCTGCCACTGCCTTTTCCACATCAGCAGCAGTGGAACGCGCCACCTGGCAAAAAATCTGGCCATCCACAGGTGAGGGGTTTTCAAAATAGATGCCCTCCACAGGGGGGCTCCACTCACCACCAATATAGTTGTCGTACCGCTCTTTAAAAGAGACCACTGAACCATCAGAACCCGGTTTGCTGTAGATCATTGCTGACTCCCATGTTGTAACGATTGCAGTCAAGTATACCTGTTAACCCGACATCAGCAGCAAGTAGCTTTGTAGGGCGGAAAAGCGCAGCGCCTTCCGCCATTATTCTGTGGTCATCCGCTTAGCCTCTCCCCGGCAACCTCAAGTGCAGAGGTCATGCCCAGATCCAGCTTTTTATTGGCATGGCTCACCAGCGGCAGGATGGTGCGGATGAGGCGGGTCAGCTGCTCCTGGCTGATGGCATCACCCACCCCGGCTTCAATCTGGGCAATGGCCTGGGTAATCTCCATGCCAAAGCGGTTTTCATCTGTGGCTCTTGCCCTCTGCTCTGCAGGTGCCGTCTCACTTATGCTGGCGCTGCCCAGGGGCTGGGCAATACCATCCTTAGCATTGACAATGCAGCCACCTCCAGTGGCAATGGCCTTGTTTAGCGCCTCTTCTGCCTGCCCGACAAGCTGGGTAAAGCTGGCGCACTCCTGCTCTGGCTCAACCCCGGCAAGCCCGGCACTCAGGCGAATATCCAGCTCCCCACTCTCCACTCGCAACCCCAGTGCGCTGATCTTTTCACAGATGCGCTCAATGGAGCGCAGGCTGCCAATGCGGTTGGTCAGTGGGAGGATAAGGGCAAACCGCGCCGTACCAATACGCGCGCAAAGATCCTCTCTGCGCAGGCTCTCGGTAATGACCTGGCTGATCTTGAGCAGCACGCGGGCCGCCTTCTGTTTGCCATGGTCGTTGATAATATCCATAAAGTGGTCAATCTCCAGCAGCACGACCGCCAGCTCTGTCTCATGCCGTACCGCCAGGGAGAGATCTTTTTCACCGTGTGTAAAGAAAAACTGCTTGTTGGCCAGGCCAGTCAGCTTGTCGTGCTCCAGCTTCTCCTCCACCTCTGCCAACTTTTGGTTGTAGCCGATATAGGCGGCCGCCC
>JALSJZ010000183.1 GCA_026989135.1 Sedimenticola sp.
GGATATGGCTATTGGGATCTATGATTGGGCCCTGGTCGTTGATCATCAAAAGCGACAGAGCTGGCTGACAGGGCAGGGGAGAAGTGGCTCTACTGAGGCGCAATGGGATGATCTCGTTGCCCGATTTAGTCAGCCCGTTGATGCACCTGATCAAGCGGTTTTTCATGTGCAGGGAAAGATCAGGGGCAATATGAGCAAACAGCAATATGCTGCGGCTTTTGACAAAATTCAACATTACATTTATGACGGCGACTGCTACCAGGTAAACCTCTCCCAATGCTTCTCAGTGCCTGTGGATGGTGACCCCTGGGTTGCATACCAGGCCCTGCGAAAATCCAATCCAGCGCCTTATGCGGCCTATCTGAACACGCCATCGGCGCAAATCCTAAGCTGCTCCCCAGAGCTGTTTTTGCAAGTGCATGGCAGCTTGGTTAAAACAAAGCCCATTAAAGGCACAGCACCTCGCGGGGCAGATAGGAAAGAGGATGAGCAGCTGATTCAGCAACTTATCCACAGCCATAAAAACCAGGCTGAAAATCTGATGATTGTTGATTTGTTGCGCAATGATCTGGGCAAAGGGTGCAAGTTTGGTACGCTCCAGGTGCCTGAACTGTTCGCAGTTGAATCCTTTGCTACGGTGCATCATCTGGTCAGTACCATCACCGGAGTGATGGCATCCGATGTGGACGCCATCACTCTTTTACGTGGCTGTTTTCCCGGTGGATCGATTACCGGGGCACCTAAACACAGAGCCATGGAGATCATTGATGAGTTGGAGCCTCACCGCAGGGGGATCTACTGTGGATCGATTGGTTATATCGGCTTTGATGGAAATATGGAAACCAATATTGCCATCCGTACCCTGGCTGCCTGTGGGGAGAATATCCATTTCTGGGCTGGCGGTGGCATTGTGGCTGACTCCGTTATGGAGGAGGAGTATCAGGAGATACGCTATAAAGCAGCCGCCATGTTTGAACTTTTAGGCCGCGAATCTACCATGATGTAAAGCAGGTTGGTATTGGTCTAAAGCAATCCGTGCTTCCCCTGGATAAAGAGATCCATTGCGGCTTATTAAACCAGAAGAGGAAGGCCAGTCTCTCTCTTTCAAAATGGCTTATATAACTCTGTTCAACAGGCCCATGTTTTTTGCCGCATATCTGGTAATATATACAGCACTTAAAAAATAATACGTCTGTTTTTGTGCCCCGGTTTTGTTTGAAAGCATATAGTACAAATCAGCTCTGTTTTTTCACATTAATGCCTATATCCCATGTAAAACCAGTAGTTATTGAATGCTTGCTGTGATTGACAGATTTGATAAGGTACTGCTAGCCTAAAGAGAATTAAGTGGTTATTTATAATGAAAATACCATGGTTTATTAATGGTTAAAAAAGATCTCACCTGGAGCGATAGATCATGAGGTTATCAACAAAAGGACGATATGCTGTTACAGCAATGCTGGAGCTGGCCATCCATGATGGTCGGGGGGCGGTAACGCTGGCAGATATCTCTGTTGAGCAGGGCATCTCCTTGTCATACCTCGAACAACTCTTTGCCTGCCTGCGCCGCCAGCATCTGGTGAAAGGGGTGCGTGGGCCGGGTGGTGGCTACTACCTGGGGCGGCCAGCAGGGGAGATCTCTATTGCAGATATTATCTGTGCCGTAGACGAATGGGTAGA
This sequence comes from Sedimenticola sp., assembly GCA_026989135.1. GTDB lineage: Bacteria > Pseudomonadota > Gammaproteobacteria > Chromatiales > Chromatiaceae > WFXD01. The sequence goes on from JALSJZ010000183.1 coordinate 1,681, forward strand.
ATCCAACCACCTTAAAACCGAACAAGAGGGCGGGTCTGCTCGTTTAACGCACATTCTGTGGAATGAGCTGAGTAATGATATCTTTGAGTTTCTTAAGCAGAAAACCCTGGGTGAGCTGGTTGCCCGCGGAATGGCCAATCTGGAGCTTCAGCCGGAGAGTGCCGAGGCGGTCAGTAAAGCAGTTAAATCAATCTAACCCCCATCTAAAAGCTGCTCTACGGCCTGAATGTCGGCTTTGGATTTTTCGATGATCTTTAATGACTGTTGGGGGGTCAACTTTCCATTTCCCAGTTTGTGAAAGGCGGGCGTCAGATCAATGCGGGGCAGTGCCTGCATGCGGGGTGTGCCAATATAGGCATGCAACTGCCCCAAAATCACCAGGTCAATATAGCTGATGGTATTGCTTTTATCCCATGCCCAGTTTTCAGCCTGCAAGGCGACATCGGTAAGCTCATCCATAAAATTCCACTGTTGCAAAACCAGGGCACCTGTTCGTGCCTGCAAGCGGCTTACCGTCTTATCCAGTAACTCCGGATTCTCTATAAGGCCAGGGTAATCCTTGGCCGCATTAAGGATGGGTATGGCACCAATATCGTGAATGAGCCCTGCAAGCATGGCCTGGTCAGGATCCAGCTTTGAGCCGAGGCGTGCCAATACATGGCAGACAGCCGCAACCTTCCGGCTGTGTGCCCACAGCTCTGACATGCGGCCTCTGAGAACAGCATGCTTGGTACGAAAAAGATTTTTTAGTATAAAACTGAGTACCAGACTGCGGGTGGTGGCGCGCCCCAACCGGGTGACGGCATCCGGGCAGTTGTCGATACGGTGACGACTTGCGTAGAGCGGGCTGTTTACAATGTGGATCATGCGTGCGGCAAGAGCGGGATCCATCTGAATGATACGGGCAATATCGGTACTTGTGGCATCCGGGTTATTGACCGCCTTGCTGATGCGGATGGCAATATTTGGCATGCTGGGAATCTCAAAATCGCCGTCCTGAAGTTTATGAAAGAGATCGGCATAGTGCTTATCTTTCATCTCATCCTCTGTCAGTTCGGCAGCCTCCTCACCGCTGGTAGTAAGATGCTCAACATTGTGCATGATTTCATGAGGTATCTTGACCAGAACCGCCCGGTTCAGCGTGATGGCGCTATGCTTGCAAGGCTGCTCAATATTGAGCGGGAACCTTGCCTGAGGGGTGCCTGCGCTAATGGTATTTGCTGCACCTTCTGCACTGTTTAGAGCAACCTGGCCTTTGATAAGGTAGAAGACCTCTTTGGTTCGCTCATCCAGATCAAACAGCCTGGTTTTACCGGAAGCGTGTTCCAGGGTCGCCAGAGTGGTCACATAGCGAAGTATCCGCTTGGGCAGACTGCGGAGCGGGATCGCATGGATCAGATCTTCTACCCGTACTGTTTTCTGTTTTCCAAATAGCATCATTTTTATTTGGTTATAGTGACAAGGGCGCCATATTGGGTAAGTGTGGCGAATGAATGACGACTTACTCAACTCTATCGGCCAGATGCATTCGTTGCTTTAGAGATAGGCCGTAAATCGGCTATCATCCCCGCTTTGATCTTTGCGGCGGTGGAACAGAATTGGATACAGATTCATTAGAAACAATACGGGATTTTATCCGCTGGGGTGCCAGCCGCTTCAGCGAGGCAGGGCTCTTTTTTGGCCACGGCACCGATAATGCGCTGGACGAGTCACTGGCGCTGGTGCTGCATGCACTGCACCTTGACCATGATCTGCCCCCGGTCTACCTGGATAGCCGGCTGACCCCAGCCGAGCGCAGTGAAGTGCTGTTGCTGCTACAGCGCAGGATGGATGAGCGGCTGCCCGCGGCCTATCTGACGCATACCGCGCAATTTGCCGGCCTTGCACTCTATGTGAACGAGCATGTGCTGGTGCCACGATCCCCCATCGCCGAGCTGATAGAGGCAGGCTTTGCCCCCTGGGTTGATCCTGATGCGGTGCATCGGGTGCTGGATCTCTGCACCGGCAGTGGCTGCATTGCCATTGCCTGCGCCTGCCATTTTCCCCAGGCCCAGGTCGATGCGGTTGATATTTCACCAGAGGCACTGAGCGTTGCGCGCATCAATGTAACGAAACATGAGCTGGAAGAGCGAGTCACCATCATCCAGTCCGACCTGTTCTGTGAGGTTGAAAAAAAGCGCTATGACATCATCGTCAGCAACCCCCCCTATGTCTCGCTGAAAGAGCTGGCCGGGCTGCCAGCGGAGTATCATCGTGAACCCGTGCTGGGTCTGGAAGCGGGGCGGGATGGGCTGGATCTTGTGACACGAATTTTACATGATGCCTCCAGCTACCTGGCTCCCGGTGGTATCATTGTGATCGAGGTGGGCAGCAGTGCCGAGGCGCTGGAGGCTCGTTATCCACAACACCCCTTCCTGTGGCTTGATTTTGAACGCGGGGGCGACGGCGTCTTTCTGCTGACGGCAGAGCAGCTTGCTGATGCATTCGGGCAGTGATCAGTCCACAGACCCAAAGCAGTAATTGAGGAAGAATTTATGAACCAGTCACTGGTTTTTGATCTTGATCTGATCAAAAAATATGACCATGCCGGGCCGCGCTATACCTCCTACCCGACAGCGCCACAGTTTCATGACGGCTTTGGCCCGGATCAATATCGGGAGATTGCACAGGCCACCAACGTCAAAGGCAACCCGCTGTCACTCTATTTTCACATCCCCTTCTGTGACACCGTCTGTTTCTACTGCGCCTGCAACAAGGTGGTCACCAAGGATCGCAGCAGAGGCGGCACCTACCTGACCCGTCTGCACAAAGAGATCGCCATGCAGGGGGCGCTGTTTGACAAAAGCCGCGTGGTAGAGCAGCTGCACTGGGGTGGTGGCACCCCCACCTTCATCAGCCACGATGAGATGCGTGAACTGATGCGGGTCACCCGCGAGTACTTTACGCTGCTGGAGGATGACACCGGCGAATATTCGATTGAGATCGACCCGCGCGAGGCCAACGCCGAGACCATCGCCATACTGCGCGAGATCGGCCTGAACCGCATGAGCCTGGGGGTGCAGGATTTTGATGAGCGGGTGCAGAAGGCGGTCAACCGCCTGCAATCCGAGGCGCAGACCATGGAGGTGCTGGATGCTGCACGCAAGGAGGGTTTTCGCTCCATCAGTGTCGATCTGATGTATGGCCTGCCGCATCAATCGGTAGCGAGCTTTGAGCGCACCCTGGATCGCATCATCGAGGTTGATCCCGACCGCCTCTCCATCTTCAACTACGCCCACCTGCCTGAACGCTTCATGCCGCAGCGCCGCATCAACATGGAAGATGTACCAACCCCGGCCGAGAAGCTGGATATTCTCCAGCTCACCATCGAGAAGCTGGAGAAGGCAGGTTACGTCTACATCGGCATGGATCACTTCGCCCGCCCGGATGACGAGCTGACCATCGCCCAGCAGGATGGCACCCTCTACCGCAACTTTCAGGGCTACTCCACCCATGCCAACTGTGACCTGATTGGCCTGGGCGTCACCTCCATCGGCATGGTGGGCGAGACCTACAGTCAGAACATGCGTGAGCTGGATGAGTATTACGAGCGGATTGACGCGGGTAAGCTGGCGGTATTCCGAGGCTTTGACCTGAGTCAGGATGACCAGATCCGGCGCGATGTGATCACCCGGCTGATCTGCCACCTGAAACTGGATTTCAGCCGGGTGGAGTCAGAGCGGGGCATCTGCTTTGCCGACTACTTTAAAAAAGAGCTGAACCAGTTGCAGGGGATGATTGAGGATGGCCTGCTTGAAGTCGATGAGAAAGGCATCCAGGTACTGCCGCGAGGTCGGCTGCTGATTCGCAATATCTGCATGGTGTTTGACTACTATCTGGCACAGAAAAGCGAGGTCAAATTCTCACGGGTCATCTAAAATGCACTCTGGAGGTTCGGCTTCCAGAGTGTGAACTGCTTTTGTCCAATGATCCCAACCAACTACGCCACTCTCTGCTGCACAACAACCACCCTACCTGGAATAACCCACCATGGTTGATGCCAACGCCTCCATCCCCGCCGTACTCCGAGCCACTGCGCAGGCCAACCCCGCTGCCCCTGCCATCTGCTTCTCTGATCGCCAGCTCACCTTTGCCGAGGTCGACCGAGCCTCTGATGCCATCGCTGCATCGCTGGCCGGGCAGGGCATAGCGCCGGGTGATCGCGTTGCACTCTACTGCATCAACTCGGATGCCTTTGCGATAGCCTATACCGGGATCATGAAGGCAGGTGCGGTTGTGGTTCCCGTCAACCTGATGCTCAAGCCAAAGGAGATCAGCTACATCCTGCAGGATGCGGGGGTAAAGGGGCTCATCTACCATCACTCCTTCATGGAAACAGTAGCTGCCTTTCGGGCAGAAATCGGCACCCTGGCGCTCTGTGTCAGTATTGGAGCAAAGCATGGTGATGATCCCTGCTTCGAGGTGCTCCAACAAAACCAGGCCAAGCCGCCCCAGCTGGAGATCGACCCGGCTGAGGATCTGGCCGCCATCCTCTACACCTCGGGCACCACCGGGCACCCCAAAGGAGCCATGCTGACCCACTGCAACCTGCTGTCGAACAGTTGCAGCGTGATGCAGGCGATGCAGTTTAAAGCGGGGAGGGATTGCATCCTGGTGGTACTGCCGATGTTCCACTCCTTCGCAGCCACGGTGGGGCTGCTGACACCACTGCTGCATGGGCTGAGCCTTGCCCCAGCGGCACGCTTTGATCCAGCGGCGATCTCGGCGCTGATTGGGGCAGTGGGTGCAACGGTCTTTCTTGGCGTACCCAGTATGTACAACCTGCTGCTGCGGCTGCCGGATGAGCAGCTAACGCAGTGGTCATCCGTGCGCTTTGGAATATCCGGTGGCTCGGCCATGCCGGTGGCGGTCATGCGCCAGTTTGAAGAACGTTTCGGCCTCCCCATTTACGAGGGGGATGGGCCGACCGAGTGCTCACCTGTCACCTGTGTAAACCCAATCGGCAAAGTGACCAAACCGGCATCGGTGGGGCTGCCCGTGCCCAATGTAGAGATTGAGATCCTTGATGATAAGGGCAAGCAGCTTCCGGTGGATGAGATTGGCGAACTCTGTGTGCGAGGTGCCAACGTGATGAAGGGCTATTGGAATCTGCCGCAGGCCACGGCAGAGAGCTTTTTTGGCGACTGGTTTCGCACCGGCGATCTGGGATACAAGGATGAGGATGGCTACCTCTTCATGGTAGACCGCAAGAAGGATATGATTATCGTCAACGGCATGAATGTCTACCCGCGCATGGTAGAGGAGGTGCTCTACCAGCATCCACAGATCAGTGAAGCTGCAGTGGTGGGCGAACCCAGTACCCGGCATGGTGAGCTGCCGATTGCCCATGTCGTGCTGCAACCGGATGCCCAAACGACAGCAGCAGAGGTGCGTGCCTACTGCCTGGAAAACCTTGGCCGTCACCAGGTGCCACGCAAGATCCTGCTGCGCACCTCACTGCCCAAAAATGCAGCGGGCAAGATCCTGAAACGGGAGCTGCGCCGTGAAGGCGAGCTGGAGCGCGGGGTGGATATTCAATAGCCCCTGCCTGTTTCTGAAAATAGATAAAAGGTGACAACTATGCCCCACACAGAGATTCTACCGCGCACCCTCTACACGGCAGCGCAGACTCGCGAACTGGATCGAGCGGCCATCGAGACCTTCTCCATACCCGGAGTCACCCTGATGGAGCGAGCCGGCAGTGCCGCCTACAAGCTGTTGTGCAAAATCTGGCCTGGCGCACAGGCTATCACCATTGTTTGTGGTACCGGCAATAATGGCGGCGACGGCTATGTGTTGGCGCGTCTTGCGCTGCAGGCCGGCAAAACCGTGCACCTTCTTCAACTGGGAGAGGCAGAGAAGATCAAAGGCGATGCGCGGACAAACTATGATCGCTTCATGCAAGCGGGTGGAGAGATCAAACCCTTCAAAACCATCCCCAAAGAGACAGATGTCATCGTGGATGG
>JALSJZ010000184.1 GCA_026989135.1 Sedimenticola sp.
TCGCTGGGGGGGCTGTTCTCGCGATACCGCACCCTGCGCTCCTTCTGATCTGGCCGGTTTGTGCGCTGCCAATCGCGCCACTCCTCTATCGGGGTGGCGGGTCTGCTGTTGTGTTGTCCGAACTCTGTGTGAGGGGAGAGGGTGTCAGCAGAGTGGAGTGTCCGCAGCAACTGCCTTTCAATGTAGTCAGGGAGTATCCTCTCTGCATAGCGGCTGCCCTGGGTTTTTTCTGTAAAATCAATAGATTGATCTTGTATGGGGGGTGTATCCAGAGTGACGGCCAAAGCGTTGCCAAGCAGGCAGCTTTGCACTATCAGTCCAATGTAAAGCCCAACCCTGGCTATAGCATGCATCATCCGGTACTCATTCCAGTGGACAAATGAAACTGTTTTTTATTTTTAAAAGCCATAATAGACGCGATTACCTCATCGACGCTACAGAGGGCAAACTGAGCCGATGTACCGCCAGCCAACCCTCTGTCAGAGCAAGCTAACCATGAAAAAACCATGCATTATAGCAGCTGCCCAGCCTTGCTGGTGTAGTCGCTTTCTTTACAGTCTCCGAGTTGGGTGCAGTTACTGTGGCATGTGATCTGCCATCTCTTGTTATACTTACGCAGATTCCAATATTTTCTATGAGGGTAAAGGGTGCCAAAGGCGTGTGATCTAAAACGTGGTGAAGTTGTAGGTATCAAGAGTGTGCCCCATATTGTGCGGCAGGTAGAGGCGAAAAGCCCCTCGTCGCGTGGTGCCTCAACCCTCTACAAGATACGTTTTACCAATCTTCAGACTGGGCAGAAGCTGGATGAATCCCTCAAGGGTGATGATTTTTTAAAGGATATCGACTGCGTTCGAACCCAGGTGCAGTACTCCTACCGGGATGGTGATATCTGCACCTTTATGGATGAGGAGGATTACAGCCAGTACAGCCTGAACAGTGGTGACATTGAGGATCAGCTTCCCTACCTGATGGAGGGGCTGGAGGGCATTACTGCACTATTGGTAGATGATGAGATTCTGGGTATTGAGTTGCCACAGTCGGTTGTGTTGGTGATCACCGATACCTCACCTGGCATCAAGGGTGCTACAGCTACAGGCCGCACCAAGCCAGCCATGCTCTCCACGGGCCTGGAGATCCAGCTGCCAGATTATCTGGAAAGCGGGGAGCGGGTGAAGGTGAATACGGCTACCGGAAAATTCATTTCGCGGGCTTGATGAGTAGTTTCAAACAGGGTGCCTCCGGCTATTAATGACTGCGCTATCAATCCGTAATCTACAGAAGACCTATGCCAATGGGGTGACGGCGCTCAAAGGTATTGATCTGGATGTGGAGCAGGGGGATTTCTTTGCCCTGCTAGGCCCCAATGGGGCTGGAAAGTCTACGGCTATCGGGATCATCTGTTCACTGGTAAATAAAAGCAGTGGTACGGTGCGGGTCTTCGGGCATGATCTGGACAGCGACCCCGGCGCAGTCAAGCAGTGCATCGGCCTGGTGCCACAGGAGTTTAACTTTAACCAGTTTGAACCGCTGGAGGAGATTACCGCCAATCAGGCGGGCTATTACGGTGTGGAGCGCAAAGAGGCCTTCCATCGTGCAGAGATCTGTCTGCGCCAGCTGGATCTGTGGGGCAAGCGCCGGGAGATGGCGCGTTCACTATCGGGTGGTATGAAACGGCGGCTGATGATCGCCCGCGCCCTGGTGCATCAGCCCAGGCTGCTGATACTGGATGAACCTACAGCCGGGGTGGATGTCGAGATTCGCCACGCCATGTGGGATCTGCTGCGGGAGATCAACCGGCAGGGCACCACCATTATTCTCACCACCCACTATCTGGAAGAGGCCGAGCGACTCTGTCGGCATATCGGCATCATCAATCAGGGTGAGATCATTGAGCAGACCAGTCTGCCTGAATTTCTCAATAAATTGAGTTCAGAGAGCTTCGAGTTGAATCTGCGGCACCCCTTGACCGGTTTTGCAGAGCAGTCTGTTGGTGGCTTTGCGCTGCGTCTGCTGGATGATCGAACCCTGGAGGTGGAGGTGGCCAAGGGGCAGAGCATCAACAGCCTGTTTGCAGCGCTTTCAGAGCGAGGTATCGAGGTGATGGGGATGCGCAGTGCGCAGAACCGGTTGGAACAGCTGTTTATGGATGTCGTGGGTGGGAGCCAGTTGAATGAGTAGCCCCTCTCTAAACCGCATTGCATTTCAGACCATCTTCACCAAAGAGGTGCTGCGCTTCATGCGCATCTGGGTGCAGACGGTGGTTCCGCCCGGCATCACCACCGCGCTCTATTTCATCATCTTTGGCAACCTGATCGGTGAACGTATCGGCGAGATGGAGGGTTACAGCTACATTGAATTCATTGTGCCGGGGTTGATCCTGATGTCGGTGATCACCAGCTCCTACTCCAACGTGGTCTCCTCCTTCTATTTCAGCAAGTTCGGGCACCATATTGAAGAGCTGCTGGTCTCACCGGTGCCGAACTGGGTCATCCTGGCAGGCTATATCTGCGGCGGTGTGGCACGCGGGGTGGTGGTTGGGATCGTGGTGACCCTGGTTTCGCTTATATTTGCCGATGTCAGCATCCACAGCTATCTGCTGACGCTGGCGGTGTTTGTACTCACTTCGATCCTGTTTGCGCTGGCCGGTTTTATCAATGCCGTCTATGCCAACAGCTTTGATGACATCTCCATCGTACCCACCTTTGTGCTGACGCCGCTGACCTACCTGGGCGGTATCTTCTACTCCATCCAGCTGCTGCCGGAGTTTTGGCAGACGCTCTCGCTGGCCAACCCAGTGCTCTATATGGTCAATGCCTTTCGCTATGGCATTCTGGGGGTTTCAGATATTAACCTGGGTGTGGCGTTTGCGATTATCCTGCTCTTTATCGTGGTGTTGACGGCATATAGCCTCAGCCTGCTGCGGCGCGGCGTAGGGATTAAAAGCTAAAACCCCGCCTACTCTTCATAGAGCCTCATCTCTCGCCACTGCTTGAAACGCGCTGGAAAAAACGGTGCGTCCTCTGCTTTGTGGAGTTCGTACTCGCGCCGAAATCGTACGGCTGTACGAAATGCGTGAAACTCCTCATCGGCATTCACCTTGCCTGCGCGGCCAACATAGAAGGTTTTGGTGTGAGGCTTACCGGCCTTCCGCCAGTGAACGCTATAGACCAGATAGTGGGTGCCGTTTCTTTTATCGTATTGGATGGATCTTGATACCCCCCGGATACCTGTTGTTCTCTTGTTGGAAAAAACCGCCCTTTCCGGAAGATATTTATTGGCGCCGCCAAGTGATACCAGCATCTGGTCGCGCCAGTTTTTCGCGCTATTCAGTGCCTTCTGTTTGCTTCCCCACTGTCGGTGGGAAAAATAGCGGCTGTGCTCTTTTTTGTTTCTTACAATTCGGACTTGGAACCCTTTCGGGTCTGGTGCTGTGATATGTCTGTTTTCTGCCATATGATCTCAACTGCCTGCTACCCTGTTTTCTCCTTAAAATCTTGGTAATCATGTTGTTTAGCAAAGGAATCCATTTGCTTGTGTTTTCGTAACTGTTTACGGGTCTATGCCATATTGAGTGGGTAGCTCAGCTATTCTTTAGACACAGAGAACACAGAGGCCACAGAGTTGTCTTTAAGAGTCAACAACACTCTTCGCCCTGCAAACAGGGGGAGCTATCACCTGTAACTGATTCTCTTGCAAGCGGTGAATTATGTTACAAAACATCATGCTAAGCTGCATTTTGCTATCAGCAGCGTAAAATCAAACCCTCAGAGGCTAAATCTCTGCGCTCTCTGTGGTCTCTGTGTCAATTCGTTACCCACTCGATATGGCATAGACCCCAAAACCGAAATCTGAGTTTATCTGTGTGAATCTGTGGTTCAAAGCAGTGCTTTATGAATGAGTTTGGTGAAAAAGAGGCTCTTGCAACACCTGATTAAAATCATGCTGAAGTGTTACATGTTTTTAATATAACCCACATTGACCCGTTAAAGTGGCAGTGCTGGGTTATGAGATAATATCCCCAATCATCGCCTTCCATTTTGCCGGGCCGGTCTGATGGATCGATTCGCCCTGGCTGTCGACGGCTACGGTAACGGGCATATCCTCCACCACAAACTCGCGGATGGCCTCCATCCCCAGCTCTTCGAAGGCGACGATGCGCGATGAACGGATCGCCTTGGCGACCAGATAGGCGGCACCGCCAACGGCCATCAGGTAGACGGCTCTGTGTGCTTTAATGGAGTCGATGGTGGCCTGTCCACGCTCGGCCTTGCCTACCATGCCGATGAGGCCGGTCTGATCCAGCATCATGTCGGTAAATTTGTCCATGCGGGTTGCGGTGGTGGGGCCGGCGGGGCCAACCACCTCGTTACCCACCGGGTCTACCGGGCCGACATAGTAGATAAAACGGTTTTTAAAATCAACGCCATCCGGCAGCGACTCACCCCTTGCCAGCATGTCGGCGATGCGTTTGTGGGCGGCATCGCGTCCGGTCAGCAGTTTGCCGGAGAGCAGGATCTGCTCACCCGTTTTCCAGGTTGCGATCTCCTCGGGCGTCACGCTATCCAGGTTAACGCGACGGGTGTTTTTGCTGGCCTCCAGGGTGATTTCAGGCCACTCATCCAGGCTGGGTGGGGTCAGATCTGCCGGGCCGCTGCCGTCGAGTGTGAACTCCAGGTGGCGGGTGGCGGCGCAGTTGGGGATGAGCGCGACCGGTAGTGAGGCTGCGTGGGTTGGGAAATCCTTGATCTTGACGTCGAGCACGGTGGTCAACCCGCCCAGGCCCTGTGCGCCAATACCCAGTGCGTTGACCTTTTCGAAGATCTCGAGGCGCAGCTCTTCCACCCGGTTTTTGGGGCCGCGCTCTTTGAGTTCGTGGATGTCGATATGATCCAGCAGTGACTCTTTGGCCAGCAGCATCGCCTTCTCTGCGGTGCCACCGATGCCGATGCCAAGGATGCCCGGAGGACACCAGCCCGCACCCATGGCGGGAACCGCATCCAGTACCCAGTCCACAATGTTGCCGCTGGGGTTGAGTACGGTGAATTTGGATTTGTTCTCTGAACCACCGCCTTTGGCCGCAACCGCTACTTCCACCTTGTCGCCATCGACCAGCTCCATATTGATGATGGCGGGGGTGTTATCACAGGTATTTTTGCGTGCGCCTGCGGGGTCGCTGACCATGGAGAAGCGCAGTTTGTTATCGGGCTGGGTGTAGGCGCGACGCACCCCTTCGTTCACCATATCGGTGATGTTGAGTTCGCTCTCCCAGCGCACATCCATGCCGATCTTCAGAAAGACCACGGCGGCTCCGGTATCCTGGCAGATCGGGCGGTGGCCTTCGGCACACATGCGGGAGTTGACCAGGATCTGCGCCATGGCATCCTTTGCCGCAGGAGACTGCTCCCTTTCCCAGGCGGCTGTCAGAGCCTTGATGTAGTCAACCGGGTGGTAGTAGGAGATGTACTGAAAGGCATCAGCGATGCTTTGAATGAAATCTTCCTGGCGAATAGTAGTCATCTGGGATTTTGCCCTGTGGTGAATGATGGGGGCTATTTTCCTCTGCCGGGCAGAATCCCGCAAGCTGGATTTGGCCACTGCCTTTCGACTATCATGCGGGTATGGCTGCGCTTTTCCTTATCAGAGGTAAGACCGTGAGGTGGATGAAACCAGCGTTGGTTCTGTTCTGCGTGGTTGTACTCTTCCTCTCGGCCTGTGCCCAGGTTGAAAAGTCTGAAACAACCTCAGACAGGGATGAGGATGTGGCAGGAGCCAAGCTCTATGCGCAGCACTGCGCTGCCTGCCATGGCAACTACGGGCGTGGCGGCGTGGGTGTCCCCCTGGCACTCGAGGATTTTCTGGAGAGCGTCAGTAACCAGTATATTGCGCGAACCATCCGTTTGGGGCGGCCGGGGCGGGTGATGCCCCCGTTTCCACGCCTTACGGATCAGGAGGTTCAGAAGATCACGGAATATGTTCGATCCTTTCACTGGGCGGATGAGCCGCTCTTCTCGTCTGAGCCTGTCGAGGGCGATCCAGAGCTGGGTGCCAAGCTGTTCATTGCATTTTGCGCAAGATGCCACGGTGCCAATGGGGAGGGTGGAGCAGGCACCGGGGTCTCTTTCTCCAGACCTACCTTTATCCCGATTCTGGCTCCCGCGTTAAATAATGCCGGTTATCTTGCCTCGGCCAGTGATCAGGTGATCAAACGCAGCCTGACCCTGGGCCGAGAGCGAACCCCGATGCGTGCTCTGAGTGCCATGGGGTTGAGGGAGCGGAATATCAATGATCTGGTCAGTTATATCCGGTCATTTGAGAGCCTTTCGGCAGACCGGGTCGTCATGAAACGTCCCGCTAATGCGGTTTTAGTGCGCCAGTCGCCCTATTCCTATGAGCAGACTATTGAGAATATCAAGCGGGCGGTTGCCAATAATGGCCACTCGGTGGTGCGGGAAGAGCTGTTGGGAGAGGGCATTGTCGATCCCGGCGAGGGGGAGAGAAAGCAGTACGTCATCTATTTTGGCAGTTTGCAGATGATCTCCGACGGCTTGGCTCATGACCCCCGCATGGGACTCTTTCTTCCGGGAAAGATCACCATCGTCGAGCATGCTGGTGAGGTAAAGGTGCTGGCCAGTAACCCGGAGCAGTATACGGCCCTGTTCAACAATATAGCGCTCAGCGACTTTGCCACAATGTTGCATGGGATCTACCAGGCGATCTTTGCGGAGGCGACATCATGACCAGATGGCTGGGGGCGATCCTGTTACTGATGATCTCAACCTCCCTGTGGGCAAGTGACCTGCTAATGGTGCGTTCACAACTGGTTTTTGCCGATGTTCAGCCCAGGCTGGAGGAGGAGATCAATGCGTTAGGGTATTTCACTGCAAATACCCGGCGAGTGGATATTGACCTGGTGGGTGCCGGGTTTGCGCGGGATGCCTATCGATCGGTCACATACGGAAAACCGGATGAGATTAAGGCGTTGTCAGAGCAGCATCCTGAGCTCACCCCTTTTCTGCCGCCACAGATCGCAATCATTGGTGAGCGAGGCGAGAGTCTGCTGGTGGCATTGAACCCGCGCTATCTGGCAGAGATATTTCCCCACCCCGAACTGGCTGATATCTTTGAACGCTGGCACAGGGATCTTCAGACGATTCTGGAAAATATAAGAGATGCGCGCTAAGAAAAAAGGGGAGGAGAAGATAAAAAAGAGTGCGCCAAGCGTCAGTGAGCTGGAGGCGGATGTGGCCTACTTTGATGCCAGGCTCTCTCTGCTGGGAAGGCCGAAAACTGGCTATCAAAAGGCGCAGGAGGTGGTCTATCGAATGCTGGAAGGCATATTGATTCAAAACCTGATCAACAAGCGTGGGGCAGAGCTGGGTAAAGCCGGTAAAAAGTGATCCAGCTCTATCCGCAGTGTGTCCATATTCGGATAATTTTAATAACATGCTCCTCTTCGTGAATCTGATAGACCAGTCTATGCTGAATATTTATTCTTCGTGAATAGGCACCAGACAAGTCACCAACCAGCTTTTCAAAAGGGGGTGGTTTTTTATAAGGATTCTCTTCTAG
>JALSJZ010000185.1 GCA_026989135.1 Sedimenticola sp.
GCGGCCTTGCCAAGAAATCTTCCGGCCTGCTTGGGCTGGTTGTTGCGAATACTTTCCCCCAACCCTTTGAGCAGTTTTTGAGTCGCTTCCCCCAGAATTCTCTCTTTGGGTATCTCATCCTGGTGGCATCGCGAACAGTTCCCCCCCAGAGCCTGTAGTTGGGTTTTGAGCTGCTTCAACGCCTGTTTTGCAACCTGCGGGCGTTGATCCTCTATGGCTATCTTTATGCGGTTGAGCGTGTTGGAGAGCAGCTCCATGAATCTTTGGTAGTGGACCGTTTTGCCTTTGAACGCTATTTTGTGTCCGCTGAAATCTGGAGATCGGTAGAGCGCAGCGGCCAGTGCCTGAAAATCCTGGTGACAGAGGTTGCAGCTGGCATGGAGTTTGTCGTGGGCGCGCAGAACCTTGTTAAAGTGGCCTTGCTGTGCGGCGGTTTCCAGTATGTCTGCCCAATCCAGCCTTACTTCGCTTTTCCACTCTGGCACCATCTCAGGGATTGATCGGTAGCTTTTGGCCAGGCGCTCACCCCATTTTTTGGTGCCGATGGCATCTTTTTGTCTGGCATACTCCTTTACGGCCTGCATCTCCCGGCGCAAGCGGAACATGGTGTGCAGCCAAACCTGGCGTTTATTTTCCGGTTTATACCACTGTGCCAGTGAGGTGGGTGGCAGTTCAAGGTTGATTGCTTCTGCCTCGGCCTGGGTTGAGCCACTGGCTGTGAGCAGCATAAGGAGGGCAGTAAGGAGTAGAGGTTTAATCATAGTGCGCTCTTGAGGGCATGGATGGCAGCCTGGTTTTCTGCGGGTGTGCCGACTGTGATGCGCAGGCAATCTGCCAGCAGTGGATGGCCACCATTGAGATTTTTGACCAGCACCTTTTGATCTCGCATGGCAGTGTGGATCTGATTGGTTCGGCCGGCAGGCATGCGCAGCAGAATAAAGTTGGCATCACTGACGTAGGGGGTGATGCCCTCTATGCCATCCAGTGCAGCAAACAGCTGGCTGCGCTGCTGGCAGATGAGCTGGGTCTGTTCATCAAAAACGGACTCATGACGCAGGGCAAACTCGGCACTCACCTGGGACAGGGTGTTGATGTTGTAGGGCAGGCGGGTTTTGTCGATCTCCTCCAGCCAGGGTTTTGGCCCTGCCAGCAGCCCCAGCCGCAACCCGGCCAGCCCCAGTTTTGAGAGGGTGCGCATCACCAGCAGATTGGGGTAACGCCCCAGCTCGCTCATGAAGCTGGCGGTAGTGAAGGGGGCGTAGGCCTCATCGACAATAATCAGCCCCGGTGCAGCCTCAATAATCTGTCGGATCTGTGCAGCCTCAAACAGGTTGCCGGTGGGGTTGTTGGGATAGGCCAGGTAGATGATGGCAGGCTGGTGTTGCTCAATGGCTCTCAGCAGTGCCGGGAGATCCAGGCTGAAATCTGCGCTGTTGAGGGGGACGCCCTGGTAGGGCATGCCGGCAAAGAGGGCAATCATGCGATACATGACAAAGCTGGGTTCCACCGAGAGCACCACCCGGTCTGGCCCGGCCAGGGTCAGTGCCAGCATCTGGATCAGCTCATCAGAGCCGTTGCCCAGCAGCAGCCCGGCCTCTTCCGGTATATCCATGCTGGTGCGCAGCCGCTGTTTCAGCTCACTGCCTTGTGGATCAGGGTAGCGGTTGACATCGGTTTTGTGCAGCAGCTCCAGCCACTCCTGACGCAGGGTCTCCGGCCAGGTGTAGGGGTTCTCCATCGCATCCAGTTTGATCAGGCCGCTGGAGTCCGGCACATGGTAGGCGGAGAGTGCCTTGATCTCGGGGCGTACCCAGCGTTCAATGGCGGCTTGAATATCCATCCTATCCGCAGCAGCCATTGCCGCAGCACTCATCAGCGGACGGGGTGGTGTCGGTGCTGTTTTTGCCTCTGCGATATTCAGCAGATCGGGCATGGGCGGTCAGCCCTTCGCCACGCGCCAGTACGGATGTGGCATCGGCCAGTTGTGCAGCGCCGGTGGCGGAGGCCATGATCAGGCTGGAGCGTTTCTGGAAATCGTAGACGCCCAGCGGTGATGAGAAGCGTGCGGTGCGTGAGGTGGGCAGTACGTGATTGGGGCCAGCACAGTAGTCGCCCAGCGCTTCGGCGGTGTAGCGCCCCATGAAGATGGCTCCGGCGTGGCGGATCTTTTTGGCCATCTCTTGTGGGTTACCGACCGAGAGCTCCAGATGTTCTGGTGCAATGATATTGATTAGATCGACGGCCTCATCCAGATCCCTGACCTGAATGATGGCTCCGCGATCAGCCAGTGCGGTTTTGATGATCTCTTTGCGCGCCATCTCTGGCAGCAGTTTTTTGATGCTTGCCTTTACCTTTTCGATAAATTCGGCATCTGGTGAGATCAGGATGGATTGGGCATCCTCATCGTGTTCGGCCTGGGAGAAGAGGTCCATCGCAATCCAGTCAGGGTTGGTGTGGCCGTCACAGACCACCAGTATCTCTGAGGGGCCAGCGATCATGTCGATGCCCACCTGGCCAAAGACAGCGCGTTTGGCGGTGGCGACGTAGATGTTGCCGGGGCCGACGATCTTGTCCACGCCGGGGATAGACGCTGTGCCATAGGCAAGAGCGGCTACCGCTTGTGCGCCGCCGATAGCAAATACGCGATCCACCCCGGCGATATGGGCGGCCGCCAGCACCAGCAGGTTGCGTTGTGCATCAGGAGTAGGCACCACCATGATGAGTTCGGAAACACCGGCCACTTTGGCGGGTATGGCATTCATCAAAACGGAGGATGGGTAGGCTGCCTTGCCGCCCGGCACATAGAGGCCGACCCGATCCAGCGGGGTAACCTGCTGGCCTAACAGGGTGCCGTCTTCCTCGGTGTATGACCAGGAGTCCATCTTCTGGTGTTCGGCATAGGCTCGGATGCGCTGTGCGGCATACTCCAGGGCATCGCGCTGTTTGGCAGGGATGGAGTTGTAGGCGCGTTCCAGCTGTTCGACCGGAACCTCCAGTGCAGCGGCATCGGCTGGTTCCCAACGGTCAAAACGCTGGGTGTATTCAACCAGTGCATCGTCGCCCCGGCTGCGGATCTCGGCAATGATCTCATTTACGGTCTGATTGACCTGCTGGTCAGAGGCGCTGTCCCAGGCCAGCAGTGCTTCAAGCTGCGGCTTGAAATCGGCAT
>JALSJZ010000186.1 GCA_026989135.1 Sedimenticola sp.
GGTGATGCTGCTGTGCTTCATCTTCCAGGCCGCTTTGTTGGCCACCAGTCGGGAGCTGATGTCGCTGATATGTTCCAGCGGGATCAGGCCATTGGCCTTCAGCGTGTTGCCGGTATCGACCACATCGACAATCAGGTCGGAAAGCCCCACCAGCGGTGCCAGCTCCATGGAGCCGTAGAGCTTGATGATCTCGACCTGTTTTCCCTGGGCGGCGAAGTGACGGCGGGTGCTGTTGACGAATTTGGTGGCGATGCGCAGGCGGCTGTCGTTCAGCTGCGCATCTTTGACACCAGCCACCATCAGGCGGCATTTGGCGATCTGTAGATCCAGCGGTTCGTAGAGCCCGCCACCGCCGTGCTCCAGCAGGACATCCTTGCCTGCAACGCCAAGATCGGCTGCGCCGTATTGTACATAAGTCGGTACGTCGGAGGCGCGAATGATCACCAGTTTGATCTGTGGATGGTTGGTCTCCAGTATCAGTTTGCGGCTGGTTTCCGGGTCGTCAACCGGCACGATCCCGGCATGGCGGAGCAGCGGCAGGGTATCTTTGAAGATGCGCCCCTTGGAGAGGGCGATGGTGATGCAGCCGTCAAATTCCACGTTGTAATCCTGTCTCTCTTAGTGGGTGATCTGGTCAGTCAGGTATGCGTCTGATGTGTGCCCCAAGGCCAGCCAGTTTCTCTTCGATGCAGTCGTAACCCCGGTCAATGTGGTAGATGCGATCCACCACGGTCTCACCTTTGGCGACCAGCCCGGCCAGCACCAGGCTGGCAGAGGCGCGCAGGTCGGTGGCCATAACCGGGGCGGCGGTCAGTTGATCAATGCCGGTGATGATGGCGGTATTGCCCTCCAGCTTGATGTTGGCACCCATGCGCTGCATCTCCTGCACATGCATGAAGCGGTTTTCAAAGACATTTTCGGTGATGATGCCAACCCCGTCTGCAACGCAATTCAGCGCAGTAAACTGGGCCTGCATATCGGTTGGAAAGGCGGGGTAGGGGGCGGTATGTACATCCACGGATTTTGGGCGTTTGCCCTGCATATCGAGGGTGATCCAATCCTTGCCGGTCTCAATAACAGCTCCGGCCTCACGTAGCTTTTGTAGAATGACATCGATCAGTGAGGGGTTGGTATCACGCACCTTGATTTTTCCGCCGGTGATGGCCGCAGCTACCAGGTAGGTGCCGGTTTCGATGCGGTCTGGCAGCACGTTGTATTCGGTGCCGCTGAGCTTTTCGACCCCTTCGATCTGGATGCTGTCAGTGCCTGCGCCGGTTATCTTTGCGCCCATTTTGTTCAGGCAGTTGGCCAGATCGACCACCTCAGGCTCACGCGCAGCATTTTCGATAACGGTTTCGCCATCGGCCAGGGTGGCGGCCATCATCAGGTTTTCAGTGCCGGTGACGGTGACAACATCCATCACCAGTCGCGTCCCTTTCAGACGTTTGGCCTTGGCACGGATATAGCCATTTTCAACCTGGATCTCGGCACCCATGGCGCGCAGACCATCGATGTGCAGGTTGACCGGGCGTGAGCCGATGGCACAGCCGCCGGGCAGGGAGACATCGGCCTGACCAAAGCGGCTGAGCAGCGGGCCGAGCACCAGAATAGAGGCGCGCATGGTCTTGACCAGTTCGTAGGGTGCCGAGTAGTTGCTGATGGTGTTGGCATCGACCTCGATGCGCATCCGCTCATCGACCACCAGCTGTACTCCCATACGGCCCAGCAGCCCCATGGTTGTGGTGATGTCATGCAGGTGAGGCACGTTGCCGATGGACATTGGGCTGTCGGCCAGCAGGGTTGCGGCCAGAATGGGCAGCGCGGCATTTTTTGCGCCAGCGATGCGTACCTCGCCAGAGAGAGAGGTGCCGCCAGCAATGATCAGTTTATCCATCAGTTCTCCGCGAGTGGGAGGAGGTCAGCCAGGTTACTGACCCGTGCGATCTCCAGCAGTGATTCTGGTACATTGAGGAACCGGAGTTGCTGCCCGGCAGCCATGAATTGATCCATCCACTCCAGCATCACGGCCAAACCGGCGCTGTCGCTGCCGGTTACGCCGCTGAGGTCGATGGTCAGATCTTGCCCCCGGTTGATCAGCTTTTCTCCCTGTGCGAGCAGATCAGATGCGGTTGCAAAGCCAAATTCACCGTGGATGATGAGTCTGCCGTCGCCAGAGTCGTTGAGTGTGGCGCGGCTCATTGTGTGACCTTGTCGTTCTTCTCTTTCAGCTGGGCAATCAGGCTATCCAGACCTTTGCGTCGGATCTGGTTTGAAAAACCGGTGCGGTAGTTGGATACCAGGCTGATATTGTCGATGATGACATCGTACACCTTCCAGCTCCCTTCATTCAGCCGCAGGCGGTAGTTGATCGGGATGGAAGGAGCGCCGCTGGATTTGACCTCTGTTCTCACCATGACCTTCGATCTGTCGGTCTGTGTGCGTGGCGGCAGGTAGATAATGGCCTGATCTGAATAGTTGAGCAGGGCGATGGCGTAGGTGCGAACCAGTAGCGCCTGGAACTGCTCGATGAATGCTCGCTTCTGCTCATCGCTGGCCTTGCGCCAATATTTTCCCAGCACCATGCGTGACATGCGTGGGAAGTCGAAATGAGGAGCCACTGTGGCATTGACCAGATCGAATATCTTTTCGGGTGATTGGTTCAGCTCCTGCTTTTTGTCGATAATCTTTTCCAGCACCTGGTTGGAGGTGCTGCGTACCAGCTCCACGGCATCCTGGGTGGAGGCCCAGGCAGGCTGTAGCCCAATCAGTGCAGCCAGCAGCAGTGCCCATTTGATTCTATTCACCATCACTGCCGCCTTCCTCTGCCTTGCTGAACAGGAACTGCCCGATGATCTCCTCCAGCACCAGTGCGGACTGGGTGAGTGAGATTGTGCCTCCATCGGCCAGATACTCCTCACTGCCGCCCGGATCCAGCCCGATATATTGCTCGCCCAGCAGGCCTGCGGTATAGATCTTGGCAAAGGTGTCATCCGGGATGGTGTTGTAGCTG
The DNA here is from genome assembly GCA_026989135.1 of Sedimenticola sp. Lineage (GTDB taxonomy): Bacteria > Pseudomonadota > Gammaproteobacteria > Chromatiales > Chromatiaceae > WFXD01. The sequence continues at coordinate 3,011 of JALSJZ010000186.1, forward strand.
CGGTCAACCTGCAGGGTGACGATGGCTTCGTAGGTGGTGTTGTCGAACGAGATCTCCGTCACCCGACCGACGCGCACACCGGCCATGGTAACGGGTGAGCGCACTTTGAGGCCGCCGATGTTATCGAAACGGGCGGTGATCTGGTATCCATCACCCCCGGCCAGGTTGCTCAGGTTGCTGACCTGCATGGCCAAAAAAAACAGCGCCACAAAGCCCGCGGCCATGAAGCCGCCGACCATGATCTCCATGGTTCTCATCTGTACCATTATTACTCTCCAAACATCAGTGCGGTTAACACAAAATCCAAACAGAGTATTGCCAGCGCGGAGTGCACCACGGTACGGGTGGTTGCCCGGCTGACGCCTTCTGAGGTTGGCACGCAGTCGTGCCCCTGGAACAGTGCAATCCAGGTGCAGACAAAGCCAAATACGATACTCTTGATGACACCATTATATATATCTTCATGCAGGTCAATCTTGGCCTGCATCTGTGACCAGTAGGCACCTTCGTCCACCCCGAGCAGGCCGACGCCGACAAGATGCCCGCCGATGACGCCAATGGCGCTGAAAATGGCTGCGAGCAGCGGCATGGAGAGCAGCCCGGCCATGAAACGGGGGGTCAGTATCCGCTTGATCGGGTCAACTGCCATCATCTCCAGCCCGGAGAGTTGTTCGGTTGCCTTCATCAGGCCGATCTCGGCGGTCAACGCAGATCCGGCCCGGCCGGCAAACAGCAGTGCTGTGACCACAGGCCCCAGCTCACGCACCAGTGAGGCGGCGACCATAACACCCAGGGCCTCCTCTGCGCCGAACTGGGAGAGGATGTAGAACCCCTGAAGCCCCAGCACCATGCCAACGAAGAGGCCGGAGATGGTGATGATCAGCATCGAGAGCACACCCACGGAGTAGAGCTGTGCAATCAGCAGCCTTGGCCGCCGGGTCAGGTCGGTGAGGCCTGAAAGCATGTGCAGCAGCAGCAGATGTCCGCGTCCCAGCCGCTGCAGGCTGGCGATGCCGGTGCGTCCCAGTCGGGCCAGCTGTTCCATCAGGGGGTTGCTCCTGTTTTATGGGCGGCGGCCTTTTCCAGTATATCCGCTTCCAGCGGCTTGGCCGGAAAGTGAAAGGGCACGGGGCCATCGGGCAGGCCGTCCATAAACTGGCGCACCCAGAATGAGGTGGAGTTGGCGATTTGCTTGCTGGGGCCGCCTGCAATGACCTTGCCGTTTGAGATGACATAGATCATGTCGGCAATATTGGTGGTCTCCTGCACATCGTGGGAGACCACGATGCTGGTCAGACGGCTGGCCTTGTTAAGCCGTGGGATGAGCTGCACCAGAACCCCCATGGAGATCGGATCCTGCCCGGTAAATGGTTCATCGTACATGATCATCTTGGGGTCGAGCACGATGGCGCGTGCCAGTGCTGCGCGTCGTGCCATGCCGCCCGAGAGTTCAGATGGCATCAGATCCCGTGCCCCGCGCAGGCCAACGGCCTCCAGCTTTATCAGCACCAGCTTGCGGATGATGGATTCGGGCAGTCTGGTATGCTCGCGCAGCGGGTAGGCGACGTTTTCAAAGACGTTGATGTCGGTCAGCAGGGCGCCGCTTTGAAACAGCATCCCCATGCGCATGCGCAGCTTGTAGAGATCCTTGTTATTCAGCTTGTGCACATCCTGTCCGTCGACATGGATGGTGCCGGCATCCGGCCGCAGCTGCCCGCCAATCAGCTTGAGCAGCGTGGTCTTGCCGGTGCCGCTGGGTCCCATGATGGCGGTGATCGACCCTCTGGGGATGTCGATATCAATGCCGTCAAAGATGACCCGTTCACCGCGATAGAATCGCAGGCCGCGGATCTTGACCAGTGGCTCGTTGCTGTTGACAGGCTGTTGTGGCATGACGTCCCGATTCTGTGTTTGGTTCTTGCAGGAGTGCCTCTTAGAACCAGGCTTCCAAAGCGGCGTATTTTCACCTCTTCTACTCCATGGGGTCAAGCGGCCTTGGACAATCGTGCAAAGGTCTGGAAAAATGCGCGGTTCTTTCGACTGAATCTCACTGGATGCGATCCGCTATCTTATGCTGTTAAATACTGTTGCAATCGTGGTTGGTTTTGCGCTGCTGGTCTGGGGGGCGGATCGTTTCGTTCTGGGTGCAGCGGCCATTGCACGCAATCTGGGGCTCTCGCCCATGCTGATCGGCCTGACGATTGTCGGGCTTGGCACCTCGGCTCCCGAGATCCTGGTCTCGGTGATGGCCTCTTTTCAGGGCAACCCCGGTTTGGCCATTGGTAATGCCCTGGGGTCAAATATTGCCAATATCGGCCTGATCCTGGGTCTTACGGCGCTGATTGTGCCGCTAACCGTCTGCTCCAATGCGCTGCGGCGCGAATATCCTATTCTGCTGGCGATCTGCATGCTGGTGCTGGTGCTGATGCTGGATGGGGAGCTGGGTCGCCTGGATGGCACTGTCCTGCTGGCCGCGCTGGTGCTGGTGATCATTGGTCTGGCGAGGATTGCACTGCGCAGCCGCGCGGAAAAAGATAAAGACCCGATGGAGAGCGAATATGAGGCGGAGATGCCGGAGGCGCTCAGTACCAAGAGCGCCATCCTCTGGTTTGTGATCGGGCTGGCGCTGCTGCTGTTCAGCTCACGGCTGCTGGTTTGGGGGGCGGTGAATATCGCAGTCTCCTTTGGTATCAGCGATCTGGTGATCGGGCTGACCATCGTTGCGCTGGGCACCAGCCTGCCGGAGCTGGCGGCATCCATCACCAGTGCGCTGAAGGGTGAGCACGATATTGCGCTTGGCAACGTGATTGGCTCGAACATCTACAACCTGCTGGCCGTGCTCGCTGTGCCGGGACTTGTGGTGCCGGGCCTCTTTGCACCGGAGGTGCTGAGCCGCGATCTGCCGGTTATGATCGGCCTGACCCTGGCCATCTTTATAATGGGCTATGGCTTTAGAGGCAGTGGCAGAATCAACCGCTTTGAAGGGCTGCTTCTGCTATTGTGCTTTGTCGCCTACCAGGTATTTCTCTTTATTGTTGAAGAGGCGGAGCCGGTCGATGGCGGGCAGACGGCCATTGTTCGCATGCTGGATGAGGTAAAGGTATGACCAGATCAGTCGATCTTCCAGCGACCCAGGTTGAGCAGCTTCAGGCATTGGGGCTGGCGGTCATCAAGACAGAAGCCAGAGCGGTTGAGGCGCTGGCTTCGCGCATCAACGGCCATTTCGCCACTGCCTGTGGCTATATGCTGGGGTGTGAAGGGCGTATTGTGGTGACGGGTATGGGGAAGTCCGGTCACATTGGGGGCAAGATTGCCGCCACCCTGGCCAGCACCGGCAGTCCCGCCTTCTTTCTCCATCCCGGCGAAGCCAGCCATGGCGATCTGGGGATGATTACTGCTAAGGATGTCGTATTGGCACTCTCCAATTCGGGGGAGACCGCAGAGCTGTTGACCATCCTTCCGTTGATCAAACGCCAGGGCGTGCCGTTGATTGCGATGACCGGCAAGCCCGGTTCCAGCCTGGCTCAGAATGCCGATGTGCATATTGATGTCAGCGTCGAGCAGGAGGCCTGCCCGCTCAATCTGGCACCCACCTCCAGCACCACAGCAGTGTTGGTTATGGGTGATGCGCTGGCGATAGCGCTGCTGGAGGCGCGCGGCTTTACCGAAGAGGACTTTGCGCGCTCTCATCCCGGAGGCACGCTGGGCCGCCGTCTGCTGCTGCACATCAGTGATATTATGCACACGGGCGAGCGGGTGCCGCAGGTGAATCTTCGGGCGCTGCTGCCCGATGCGCTGCTGGAGATGAGCAACAAGGGGCTGGGTATGACCGCAGTGGTGGATGATCAGGGACGGCTGGCCGGTATCTTTACCGATGGTGATCTGCGGCGGGTGCTGGATCGGGGGCTGGATCTGCACCACAGCACGATGCATGAGGTGATGACTACCGGCTGCACCACCGCCCGTGCCGACCAGCTGGCCGCTGAGGCGCTCCAGATCATGGAGGAGAAGAAGATCAATGCACTGCTGGTGCTGGATGGTCAGCAGCGTGTAATGGGTGCCTTCAATATGCATGACCTGTTGCGTGCCGGGGTGGTCTGATGCAGGAGATCCTGGAAAAAGCGAGCCGTATCCGCCTGATCATCTTCGATGTGGATGGCGTATTGACCGATGGTAATCTCTACCTGGGCAACAGTGGCGAAGAGCTCAAGACCTTCAATATCAAGGATGGCCTGGGTATAAAGTTGCTGATGCGCTCAGGGGTGGAGGTAGGGGTGATTACCGGCCGTAAATCCCGACTGGTTGCGCAACGGATGCAGAGCCTGGGGGTCGAACATATCTATCAGGGGCAGCATCACAAACTCCCAGCCTACCAGGAGCTGGTGGCAAAGCTGGGGTTTGAGTCGGAGCAGGTCGCCTATGTGGGGGATGACCTGATTGATCTGCCGCTGATGCGGCGGGTCGGGTTTGCGGTTGCGGTTGCAGATGCCCACCCACTGGTCAAACAGCACGCCCACTGGCAGACCCCCGCGGCCGGTGGGAAGGGTGCGGCGCGAGAGGTCTGCGAATTGCTGATGAAGGCACAGGGTACGCTGGATGAGGCCTATCGGGTCTATCTTGAGTAGCCTGTTGATGCTAAGGGCAGGCGTCATAATTAATTCACATTTATGGTCGCCAATCTATCACGCCCAGCTGCGTTGCAAGGACTTGAAAGATACTTATATTCCTGCGTCCTTGCGCCTTGCTGGACGCGCACCTTGACGACCATAAATGTGAATTAATTATGACGCCTGCCCTAAGCCAGAGAAGAGTCATTATCGGATCGCTGTTTATTCTGCTGGCCGCAGGCAGCGCCCTGCTGTTGCAGGTGACGGATGAGGGTGAGGATGAACAGATCGAGGTGAAACGTGCGCCCGATTACTATGTGGAGGATTTCTCTATCACCAGGATGGATCTTGATGGCAAGCTGGAGCAGACCCTCTCTGCCGAGCGGATGCTGCACTACCCGGATGATGACAGTACCGAGCTGACACGTCCGCACCTGGTGATCTATGAAGAGGGAGCTCCCCCCTGGAAAATTAAGTCAGAGACAGGGTGGATCTCGGGTGATGGGCAGTTGATGTTGCTTAATGGGGAGGTCAAGATTGCGCGTGCGGCAGCCCCCGGGGTTCGCCCGGTGCGCATCGATACCCGTGATCTGCGGGTGCGCCCAAAAGAGAACTATGCTGAGACAGATGAGAAGGTAAAGATCCGCAGTCTGGGTGATGTGCAGACATCCGTTGGCATGCAGGCTTGGCTGAATGAGCCGATACGGCTCAAATTCCTATCAAAGGTACGAGGACATTATGAAATCGACTAAATGGCTCTGCGGCGGTGTTCAACAGCCGTTGACACTGGCGCTGCTGCTTCTGTTGGGTGGACAGGCGCAGGCACTCTCCACCGATAAAGATCAACCGATAGAGGTTGAAGCCGATGGCATGGAGATCGATGAAGGCAAGGGTGTGACAACCTACCGTGGCAATGTAGAGGTGGTTCAGGGCAGCATCCGGCTGAAGGCGGATACCGTCTATATCTTCCAGAGCGCAGGCAATACAGATCGTCTGGAGGCGGAAGGCAACCCGGTCTATTTTCGGCAGCGCCCGGATGGCAAGCAGGAGGATGTAAAAGGCCATGCATCGCGCATCGAATACAATACGAACAGCGAACTGCTCTATATGGTGGGGGATGCGGTGCTGTTTCCAGGTGATGGGCATAAACTCACCAGCCAGCGCATCACCTACGACCGGGTAAAGGCCGTTATGAAAGCAGGTGCCGCAGTCTCGCACGGCAAAAAGCCGACAAAATCCGGGCGGGTTAAAACGATCCTGGCACCGCGCAAGAAAACTGCTGCTGCAAAATGAGCACTCTTTCAGCCAGCGGACTGAGCAAGCAATATAACAAACGCGCGGTTGTAAACGGCATCTCGCTGGAGGTCGCCAGTGGTGAAGTGGTAGGGCTGTTGGGTCCAAACGGGGCGGGCAAGACCACCTGCTTCTATATGATTGTGGGGCTGGTTCCGGTAGAGAGAGGGAAGATCTCTCTCAATGGCCATGACATTACCCTGCTTCCGATGCATGCCCGGGCGCGGCTGGGGCTGGGCTATCTGGCACAGGAGGCGTCGACCTTCAGAAAGCTCAGCACGCGGGATAACATACTGGCCATTCTGGAGACCCGAAAAGAGCTATCGGGCGAAGAGCGGCAGCTAAAGTGCGAAAACCTGCTGCGCGAGTTAAGTATCAGCCACCTGCGTGACAGCCTCGCCATGAGCCTCTCTGGCGGAGAGCGACGGCGACTGGAGATTGCCCGCACCCTGGCGATGGAGCCCCTTTTTATTTTGCTGGATGAGCCGTTTGCCGGGGTCGACCCCATCTCTGTGGTGGACATTCAGAAGATAATCAAACATCTGGCGAGCCTTGGAATCGGCATTCTCATTACCGACCACAATGTAAGGGAGACCCTTGGGATCTGCGATCGGGCCTACATCGTGAACGCGGGCACCGTGCTGGCAGAAGGGGAGCCGGATGATATTCTGGCGCACGATGAGGTTCGTGCAGTCTATCTTGGTGAAGATTTCAGTATGTAGATACGCCCTCCCGGTTTTGGGCTAGAATGACAGTAATGGGATTATTTGAAATCATACAAGAAATGTACCAACGTCATTTCAACAGGCTCGCATGAAGCAGACGTTACAGCTTCGTCTAGGGCAGCACCTCACAATGACCCCGCAGTTGCAGCAGGCCATAAAGCTGCTGCAACTCTCCACGCTGGATCTTAAGCAGGAGATTCAGGATGCGCTCGACTCGAACCTGATGCTGGAGGTTGAGGAGGAGGGCGGCGGTGCCCACGAGCCATCAACCAGAGCCGGGCAGAGTGACGATGACGCCTTCCAGCAGAGTGCCGCGAGTGGAAACGATGCCAATAACGAGCAGGAGGTCAATGCGGCATCGGACAGTATGCCAGAGGAGCTGCCGGTCGATAGCGCCTGGGATGATGTCTACGACAGCCTGCCCCCCCCCCAATCAGGGACTCCGCGGGACAGTGTGGATACCGAGTTTCTGCTGCATAGGGACATTACCCGGACACTCAACGACCATCTTCTCTGGCAGATGAACCTGTCGCTGTTCAGCGACACGGATCTGACCATCGCCACCTCGATCATTGATGCCGTCAATGAAGACGGCTATCTGACCTGCGACCTGGAAGAGATCCATGCCGGACTGGAGAGTGAAGAGATCGAGCTCTCTGAGGTTGAGGCGGTACTGCACCGAATCCAGAGCTTCGATCCCCCCGGTGTTGCGGCAAGAGACCCACAGGAGTGCCTGCTGCTGCAGCTACAGCAGCAGCCCGAAGAGACGCCGCTGCTGGGTATGGCCATCCGGCTGGTGAGAGAATATTTTGACCTGCTGGCGCGTCAGGATCACAACAGAATCAAACAGGCGCTGAAACTATCGGATGATGAAGTGGGTCAGATTAATATGCTGATCCGCTCGCTTCACCCGCATCCGGGAAGCCTCATTGCCGAGTCACCAGCGCCCTATGTGGTTCCGGATGTATTTGTATTCAAGAAAAATGGCAGCTGGCAGGTTGAACTCAATCCGGATGCCACGCCGCGCATACGGGTTAACAGTGGTTACTCCAGCCTGATCAAACGGGCAGATAACAGCGCAGATAACAGCTGCCTGAAAAGCCACCTGCAGGAGGCGCGCTGGTTTATAAAAAGCCTGCTCAGTCGGAACGATACACTGCTGAGGGTGGCCAGCAAGATTGTGGAATTTCAACGCCCCTACTTTGATTATGGCGAAGAGGCAATGAAACCCTTGGTGCTAAGGGATGTGGCGGAAGAGCTGGAGATGCATGAATCCACCATCTCCCGGGTCACCACTCAAAAGTACATGTACACCCCGCGCGGCACCCTGGAGTTCAAATATTTTTTCTCCAGCCATGTCAGCACGGCAGCAGGTGGTGAGTGCTCAGCCACCGCGATTCGTGCGCTGATCAAAAAACTGGTTGCCGCTGAACGGCCTGGCAAACCGCTCAGCGATAACAGACTCGCGTCCATACTCTCGGAGCAAGGCATCAAGGTCGCTCGACGTACTGTTGCCAAGTATCGGGAATCCATGGCAATCCCGCCATCGAATGAACGCAAACGCCTTGCATAGGCATCACACAATCAGGAGTTTACAATGCAGATAAACCTGACCGGACACCATGTCGATATTACTGACTCACTGCGGAACTATGTAGATAGCAAATTTGAGCGGCTGGAACGGCATTTTGACCATGTTTCCAATGTGCATGTCATCCTTACAGTTGAAAAGCTGCGGCAAAAGGCAGAAGCTACGCTCCACCTTAACGGAGCTGATGTCTTTGCCGAGTCAGAGCGGGAGGATATGTATGCCGCCATCGATTCGTTAGTGGATAAGCTGGATCGGCAAGTGAAAAAGCATAAAGAGAAAAGTAAGAATTATCGCAACCATCTGGAGCCGACAGAGAGTCCGACCTAACGAGTAGACTCTCTTTAGGTCAGGCATATAATCTGTTTAGAGAGATTTATGTTTCCCGTCAATTTTCTTACGGCCGCACGGGTCGATTGCGACTGCAAGGCCGGTAGCAAAAAGCGTCTGCTGGAACGGGCTGGGGAGCTGCTGGCAACAGCGGCTCCCTGCCTCTCATCGGAAGAGGTGTTTGAACAGTTGCTGGAGCGCGAGCGGCTGGGCAGCACCGGCCTGGGGTATGGGGTTGCGCTGCCGCATGCCCGAATGAAAGGGATCAGTCAGGCGTGTGGTGCGCTGATCTGTCTGGAGTCAGGCGTCGATTATGACGCGATAGATGGCCAGCCGGTCGATCTGGCATTTGGACTGCTGGTTCCCCATGATGCCACGCAAGAGCACCTTCAGCTGCTGGCTCGATTGGCATCGCTCTTCAGCCAGGAGGCATTCCGTAACCAGCTTAGGGAGGCAAAGGATGGCGAAGCGATTACCGCGCTCATACAGCAGGCAGGTGATTATCAGGAGAGCGCATGAGTGTCCCGGCCACCGTCCGTGACCTGTTTGATACCCTTAAGGACAAACTGGCACTGGAGTGGGTGGCTGGAGAGGCCGGTGGCAGTCGCTATCTGAAAGGCAAACTGCCCGAGGCGCAGGATCAGCCGCTGGCGGGGCAGCTCAACAACATCCATCCCAACCGGATACAGATCATTGGCCCGGCCGAGCTTGCCTATCTCTCTACGTTGGGTAAAAACTCCCACCAGGATGTTATGGACAAACTCTTCTGGGGACTGCCTGCTGCGGTCATACTGGCTAATGACTCCGAGGTGGGTCAGGCGTTTATAAACTACGCCGAACGTACCAATACCCCGCTGCTGCGCTCCCCCCTGTCCGACAACAAGCTGCTGAGCAACCTGCAATACTATCTGGCTCGTGCACTGGCGGAGAGCATTACGGTTCATGGTGTCTTCATGGAAGTGCAGGGGATGGGGGTTCTGCTGACGGGTGATCCGGCCGTGGGTAAAAGCGAGCTGGCGCTGGAGCTGATCACCCGCGGTCACCGGCTGATTGCAGACGATGCCCCCGAATTCTCACGCATGGCTCCCGATATTCTGACCGGCAGCTGCCCGCCACTGTTGCAGGAGTTTTTAGAGGTAAGGGGGCTGGGCATACTCAATGTACGCAGTATGTTTGGTGGCAGTGTAATCAAAAAAGAGAAATACCTGCGGCTCATCGTCAACCTGAAACGGCTGAGCCAGGAGGAGCTGGTGGGGATCGACCGGCTACAGGGCAGCTACTCCAGCAGAGAGCTGCTGGGGGTAAAGACGCCGGAGGTGACCATCCCGGTTGCGCCGGGGCGCAACCTCGCCATACTGGTGGAGACGGCGGTGCTGCAACATATCCATCGCCGTCAGGGCTATGATGCGGCTCAGGATTTTATGGAACGCCAGCAAAAAATGATCTTTCAAAACAGAGAAAAAAGAGACCACTAACGCCACCCTAAACCGATGAAACTGATCATTGTTACCGGCCTGTCAGGCTCAGGAAAAAGCATCACACTGCATACGCTAGAGGATATGGGGTATTACTGTGTCGATAACCTCCCCGTGTTTATGCTTGAATCCTTTGGCCGGGAGCTGGCTCAATCAGAGGACGATGCCTACCAGTTAACCGCTATTGGCATCGATGCCCGCAACCGCTCAGACTGCCTGTTGAAAGCGCCTGCTGTGGTGCAGGATCTGCGCAAACGGGGGATTGATTGTGAGATTCTGTTCCTCGAAGCCCAAGACGAGACACTGCTCAAACGCTTCAGCGAGACCCGGCGCAAGCACCCGCTAACCGCTGCGGATGTGCCGCTGGCTGAAGCGGTAGAGCTTGAGCGCACCCTGCTGGAGCCGTTGCTGAGCCATGCGGATCTGAAGGTGGACACAACGCACACCAACATCCACGAACTGCGCAGTATCATTCGGCAGCGACTGGCTAGCGACTCCAAGGCACCGAAGGTGATGTCGATCCTGTTCCAATCGTTTGGGCACAAGCATGGTGTCCCCAAGGATGCCGACTTTGTCTACGATGTGCGCTGCCTGCCAAACCCTCACTGGATAGCGGAGCTGCGCCCTTATACGGGGTGTGACCAGCCAGTTGTCGACTTTCTGGGTCAGGACAAGCAGGTTCAGAAGATGCTGGAGCATATTATCCAGTTCCTGCAGGCCTGGATTCCGGCATTTGAAGAGGATGGGCGCAGCTATCTGACGGTGGCGATTGGCTGCACAGGCGGGCAGCACCGCTCGGTCTATCTGGCGGAGCAGCTGGCAAAGCATTTTCAGTCACAGGGGCGAAACATACTGCTAAGACACCGGGAGCTGCCATGAGCATAGGGCTGCTGCTGATCACGCACAACCGGATAGGTGCAGAGCTGCTGAGCACCGCCAAGACCATGCTGGGTTACTGCCCGCTCCAGGCTGAGGCCATGGACATTGCCCAGGACTGTGATCCCGAAGAGCAGCGCCGACGCGCCAAGGCCATTATTGAGAGGCTGGATCAGGGGGAGGGCGTGCTGATCATGACCGACATGTATGGCGGCACCCCCAGCAATATCGCCTGCGGGATGATCAATGGTGACCGGGTTACCGTGGTGGCGGGTGTCAACCTCCCCATGCTGATCAGGGTGCTGAACTATCCGCAACAGGATCTGGCAACATTGACCAGAAAGGCAGAAGGTGGCGCGCATATTGGCGTCAGGATATGCTGACCCTCTCATGATTGAACAAAATGTAACCATTGTTAACAAACTGGGGTTGCATGCCCGGGCGGCCGCCAAACTGGTGACCTGTGCCAGCCGGTTTGCCAGCAGCGTGCATCTGGATTACAACGGCCAGGTGGTCAATGGTAAAAGCATTATGGGCGTCATGATGCTGGCTGCTGCCAAAGGATCAGAGCTCTTGTTGCGGGTAGAGGGCGAAGATGAAGCTGAGGCAGCTGAGGCGTTAACAAAGCTTATTGCTGACCGTTTTGGGGAGGATGAATGACGCTGATCTGCACCGGCATCGGTATCGGTGTTACCACCAGTATCGCCATTGGCGAGGCCTATTGCCTGCAATGCGGCCGGATAGAGGCTCACAGGCGAGCCATCACCCCTGCGGAGGTGGCGCATGAGATCGACAGGTTTCAGCAGGCCGTCCTGGCTGCGCGTCGGGACCTGAGCGCGGTTCGGGAGCAAATCCCCAAATCCACACCGACCGACATCTGTGCCTTCATCGACACCCATCTCCTGATGCTGGAAGACGCGGCGCTGGTGGAGGCTCCCATCGAGACCATCCAGTCACAGCTCTGTAATGCAGAGTGGGCCTTGCAGCTGCGCCGCAACGAACTGGTGGAGTTGTTTGATGCGATGGATGACCCCTACCTGCGCACCCGCAAGGATGATGTTGACCATGTAGTCGGGCAGATCCAGAAACATCTCATCGGCCAGCACGATAGCCCGGTGACGAGTGAAGATGAACTCAGGGGCAAGATCATCCTGGCTCAGGATCTGACCCCGGCAGATACCATCCTGATGCGCAACCAGGGTGTTGCCGCCTTCATTACAGAGTTCGGCGGGCCGATGTCCCACACGGCCATTCTGGCCCGCAGCCTGGGGATACCGGCGGTGATTGGTGTTCATCATGCCACCCAATACCTGCGGCATGCTGAGCTGCTGATTATGGATGCCGAGCAGGGCATCGTGCTGGCAGCCCCGGATGAGCGTACGCTACAGCACTACCGTAAAAGGCGCGATGCCGAACAGGCGCACATTGTAGGCCTGCGGGTTCTGATCAAGGAGCCTGCCACAACCCTGGATGGAACCGATATTACGCTGCTGGCAAATATTGAACTGCCGGAGGATATCGAAGTAACCAATGATGTGGGTGCGGCGGGTGTAGGGCTCTATCGCACTGAATTTCTCTACATGAACCGGGCGCAGCCACCCAATGAAGAGGAGCACCTGGCCAGTTACAGACGAATTGTGGAGGGGTTGAGCGGCATCCCGATCACCATTCGCACCCTCGATTTAGGAGCCGACAAGGAGGCTGATGGTTGCTGTCATGATATGCAGCCAGCCAGCAATCCGGCGCTTGGGTTGCGTGCCATACGCCTCTGCCTCAAAGAGCCAAAGCTTTTCCGGCCGCAGCTGCGTGCCATCCTGCGGGCGTCTGCCTATGGGGAGGTTCGTATTATGATCCCCATGCTCTGCAACCTGCAGGAGCTGCGAGCAGTAAAGCTGATCATCGAGGAGCTCAAGCAGGAGCTGAGAGAGGAGGGGCACGACTTCAATCCCGATATACCCATTGGCGGGATGATTGAGGTGCCTGCCGCAGCATTGGCGGCCGACAGCTTTGCCCGGCACCTGGATTTTCTCTCTATCGGTACCAATGACCTGATTCAGTATACCCTGGCGGTCGACCGGGTGGATGATGAGGTCAACTATCTTTATGACCCGCTTCACCCCTCAATATTGCGACTGATCCAGTCTGTTATCCAGGCCGGCCGCAAGAGCGGAACCCCGGTCAGCATGTGTGGCGAAATGGCCGGAACCCCTTTTTACATTCCGCTGCTTCTGGGCATGGGGCTGCGGAGGTTCAGCATGCAGCCGGGCTCCATGCTGGAGGTCAAACGCATCATTCGAGTCAGCAATATTGAGCAGCTGACAGAGCAGGTTGCCCACCTGATGCAGCATCTTGATGAAGAGAATGCAGATCGCTGGGTTGCGCAGCTTTATCCTGTAACCCACTGAAAAATCCCCCGTTCCTGCACCGCGCCTGTTACACTTACAGCCCTCTGTTTTCACCCTAGAGGCTCGGCCATCATGGCCCCTTCATCAGAACCCAACAACGAACAGACAGGTCTGCAAAAGCTGCACGAGGTGCTTGATAGCGGTGCCTTGCAGCAGGTTGCGCGCATGTTGAATGCGCTGCGCCCGGCTGAGATTGCGCACCTGCTGGAGGGTCTGCCGCTGGAAGAGCGCGAGATCGTCTGGGGGCTGGTAGCGGATGATTGCGAAGGCGAGATCCTGGTAGAGCTTGGGGATGAGGTATTTGCCGATCTCGTCAGCAAGATGAACAAAGAGGAGCTGCTGGCAGCAGCCGAAGGGATGGACACGGATGATCTGGCAGATCTGATTCAGGATCTGCCGCGCGCCGTCACCTGGGAGCTGATCAACTCCCTGGACAAGCAGCGCCGCGAGCGGCTGGAGTCGGTGCTCTACTACCCGGAGGATACAGCCGGTGGCCTGATGAACACCGACACCCTGACCGTGCGGGCAGAGGTGACGCTGGATGTGGTGCTGCGTTATCTGCGCCGCCGCAAGGATAAGATCCCGCCGCAGACCGATAGCCTGATCGTGGTGAACCGGGATGACAAATACCTGGGTGTGCTCTCCCTGACCAACCTGCTGACGCATGAACCCTCAGATACTGTGGCCGAGGTGATGTCGCTGGATCTGAAGCCGATACCGGCCTCCTGGCCTGCGCGCAAGGTGGCCAATCGGTTTGAACAGCATGATCTGGTCTCAGCTCCCGTGGTCAATGATGAGGGCAAACTGGTGGGCCGGATCACGATTGACGATGTGGTCGATGTGATTCGTGAAGAGGGCGAGCATCAGTTCATGGGGCAGGCAGGCCTGTCAGAGGATGCCGACATGTTTGCGCCAGTGGTGGTGAGTGCCCGCCGCCGTGCGCTCTGGCTGGGGGTCAACCTGATGACCGCCTTTTTGGCCTCCTGGGTGATTGGCCTATTTCAATACACCATTGAGCAGATTGTTGCGCTGGCGGTGCTGATGCCTATTGTCGCCAGCATGGGCGGTGTGGCCGGGACACAGACCCTGACGCTGGCCATCCGTGGTCTGGCATTGGGGCAGTTGACGGATAAAAATGCACGCTGGCTGATGATGAAGGAGATTTCGGTCAGCCTGCTCAACAGCCTGATCTGGGCGGTGGTGGTTGGGGTGGTGGCCGGGCTTTGGTTTGACAGCGTCAGCATTGCACTGCTGATAGCGGCAGCATTGACCATCAATCTGCTGTTTGCCGCACTGACGGGTGCTACACTGCCGCTGATGCTGGATCGGCTGGGTATTGACCCCGCCCTTGCAGGCGGGGTTCTGCTCACCACCGTGACCGACGTGGTCGGATTTCTTGCCTTCCTTGGGCTGGCGACCCTCTTTTTGCTTTAGCTCTGTGGTCTCTTTGCAGCGCGGCGGTACTCTGTGCCGTGACAGCCGGCACAGGGCGGGATGTGGCCTGTTTTTTGAAAATGGATCTCCTTTTCACAAGTGGTGCAGACCAGTGTGCCAGGGCCGGTAATCTCCCCCGTGTGGTACAATGAAGCGCGGCGAGCCTGCTGTGCCAGCGCCTCCAGTTCAAGTTTGGTCTTGTCTGCAACATTGGCAAACATCTCGAGTAGCCGATCCTCTATCAGCTCCAGGTCAAATTTGCCCCACTCCTTGAACTCTTTGCCGGTCTCGGAGAGAAAGTCTGCGGCATCATGCATGTCGCGTTCAAGGTAGGCCGCAATCTTCTCTGCTTCATCGCGTGTCAGCTCACCCACCTCAATAGCGGTTTCACGCGCCTGCTCAATATTCTTTTTCAGAGCGGGTATTGTGGTCTGCTCTGCTTTTTTGATGGCATCGCTGACCCGTTTGAGCATGGTGTCGTAGGCTTCAGTCAGGTGTTCAAGTGTCTCTTTCTGGTTATTGAGTGCCATTGTGACCTCCTCATGAATGTGACTTCTCTACATTCAAGTGTGACCTATTTTTTGGGGTATGCAAATTTTTTATCCGCTGGCCAGAAAAACCAACGAACAGAGAGCAGGTCACCTAAAACCGGAAGTCCCACTTCCGGTTTTAGGAAAAGTGCTTTTTAGGGTATCCTCTATCGGTTAACCCTCCACTACCGCCATAACGATGCAAGAGACCTATAATCCAGCCGTGATCGAGCAGGATGTCCAGAACTACTGGGTATCCCATAACTCCTTTCGTGTAACGGAAGAGAGCGATAAAGAAAAATTCTACTGCCTTGCGATGTTTCCCTATCCCAGCGGCAAGCTGCACATGGGGCATGTGCGTAACTACACCATTGGCGATGTGATTGCCCGTCAGCAACGCATGCTGGGCAAGAATGTGCTGCAGCCGATGGGGTGGGATGCCTTCGGCCTGCCAGCCGAAGGCGCGGCCATCAAAAACAACATGCCGCCCGCCAAGTGGACCTACTCCAACATCGAATACATGCGGGATCAGCTGAAGCGGCTGGGTTTTGGCTATGACTGGTCGCGTGAGCTGGCGACCTGCCAGCCGGACTACTACAAGTGGGAGCAGTGGCTCTTCACCGAGCTGTATAAAAAAGGGCTGGTCTATCGCAAGAACTCGGTGGTCAATTGGGATCCGGTGGATCAGACCGTATTGGCCAATGAACAGGTGATTGATGGGCGTGGCTGGCGCTCTGGTGCGCTGGTCGAGCGCAGGGAGATCCCTCAGTGGTTCATCAAAATCACCGCCTATGCCGATGAACTGCTGGATGAGCTGGATAATCTGACCGGCTGGCCAGAGCAGGTGCGCACCATGCAGCGCAACTGGATCGGCCGCTCGGAGGGGGTGCAGCTTGATTTTGCGATCCCGGAATCGGAAGAGTCGCTGACGGTATTCACCACCCGCCCCGATACCCTGATGGGCGTTACTTATCTGGCGGTAGCAGCAGAGCATCCACTGGCGCTCTCTGCGGCGGAAAGCAATCAAGCGCTGGCAGATTTTATTGATGAGTGCCGCCAGGGCGGCACCTCTGAAGCAGATATCGAGACCGTCGAGAAAAAAGGTATGCCTCTGGGCTTGTCTGTCAGACATCCCATTACTGGGGAGGATGTCCCGGTCTTTGCCGCTAACTTTGTGCTGATGGGTTATGGCACCGGCGCGGTGATGGCGGTACCGGCGCATGACCAGCGTGACTGGGAGTTTGCTACAAAATACGGCATCCCCATTCGACAGGTGATCTTTGCCAAAGATGGCAGTGACTGCTCGGTTGCCGAGGCGGCCTATACCAAAAAAGGGGTGCTGAACCACTCTGCCCCGTTTGATGGATTGACCTCTGAAGCGGCCTTTGATGCGATTGCCGATCACCTGAAAAAGACAGGCAAGGGCGGCAAGCAGGTTAACTACCGCCTGCGTGACTGGGGCGTCTCCCGTCAGCGTTATTGGGGTGCCCCCATCCCGATGATCCACTGCGAAAGATGCGGCATCGTACCGGTGCCAAAAGCGGATCTCCCGGTGGTGCTGCCAGAGGATGTCGCCTTTGATGCGTCGGGCGGTTCCCCCATCAAAAAAATGCCAGGGTTCAGCAAAACCTGCTGCCCCGAGTGCGGTGGTGAGGCCGAGCGCGAAACCGATACCTTTGACACCTTCATGGAGTCATCCTGGTACTACGCCCGCTATGCCTGCCCGGATGCCGATGAGGTGATGCTGGATCGGCGTGCGGACTACTGGCTGCCGGTTGACCACTATGTGGGCGGGATTGAGCATGCGATCTTGCACCTGCTCTATGCCCGTTTCTATCACAAGCTGATGCGTGATGTGGGGCTGGTGAGCTGTGATGAACCCATCACCAACCTGCTGACCCAGGGTATGGTGGTGGCCGAGACCTACTATCGCAATGAGTCCGGTGGCGGCAAGCAGTGGTTCAATCCGGCTGAGGTGGATGTCGAGATCGATGATAAAGGGCGTCCGCTTGCTGCGCTGAGCCACTCAGATGGCCGGCCGGTTGAGATTGGTGGCATCGAAAAGATGTCAAAATCAAAAAACAACGGGGTTGATCCACAGCGGCTGATTGATCGTTACGGCTCCGACACGGTGCGCCTGTACACCATGTTTACCGCGCCACCGGATCAATCGCTGGAGTGGTCGGATGATGGTGTTGAGGGTGCGTACCGATTCTTGAGGCGGCTATGGGCACTGGCAGCAAAAAACAGCCGGCGGATCAAGGCCGGTGGCGGCGAGATGGTCGGCCTGGATGAGCGTCAGCAGCTGGCGCGGCGGGAGGTTCATGCCGCGCTGAAGCAGGCAACCCACGACTACGGCCGCCAGCAGTTCAATACTGTGGTTTCGGCCTGCATGAAGATGGTCAATACACTCTACAAGCTGGGTGACAGCGCAACCGATAGCGCAATATTACATGAAGGGATGGGGTTCACCCTCTCGCTGTTGGGGCCGATTGCACCGCACATCACCCATCATCTGTGGCGTGAACTGGGTTATGGCGAGGATATTCTGGATGCCAGCTGGCCCCGGTTTGACCCGGAGGCGCTGAGGCAGGAAAATATTCAGATCGTGGTGCAGGTCAATGGCAAGGTGCGCGCCCGTATCCAGGTGGCGGCAGATGCCGACAGAGCCTCCGTTGAGAAGAGCGCGCTTGCCGATGAGCATGTCCAGCGATTCATTGGCGATGCGCAAGTGCGCAAGGTAATCGTTGTGCCGGGCAAGCTGGTAAATGTTGTAGCGAAGTGACAGTGTAATCAATACAGCCGGAAGCGGGGCTTTAGTTTCTCTTCCAAATACCACCTGAATGCATACTTGCATATTGATAAAACAGAAATTAAGAGTTGAAAACAATGCACAGAAAATACTGCTTATCTATTGCTGTTTTGCTGGTCACGCTGCTGGCCCTGTTGCAAGGTTGCGGTTTTCAACTGCGTGGCGCAGCGGATCTGCCACCCTCAATAAGCCCGCTCTACCTACAGGGCGTGGGTGAACATGACCCTCTGCGCAGAGATCTCCGGCAGGTTTTTGAAGGCGCAAATATTCAGCTGGCCACAGAGCCGTCAAAGGCCAGCTCCATCCTTCATATCACCAAACAGGAGCAGGATCGCCGGGTGCTCTCCGTCGACAGTCGTGGCAAGGTGGTTGAGTATGAGATCCATCAGGCACTGGAGTTTGAGCTGCTGGATGCCGATGGAGCCTCACTGATGGAGCGTCAATCGGTTGGCTCCCAGCGGGCATACGAAAATCCAGAGACGGCTATTTTAGGAAAGAATCAGGAGGAGAGGCTGTTGCGCCGTGATCTTCGCCTTGATCTGGTTCGACGTATTGCGTACCGGATACAGGAACAGTTCCGATAAAACGCCTGTCTCTACCACTGTTGTGTAAAGAGGCGAACCATGCGTTTACGTATTGATCAGCTTGCTGCGCAGCTGGCCAAAGCGCTCTCTGCAATCTACTTTATAACGGGTGATGAGCCGCTTCAGCTGGGGGAGTCGGCGGATGCCGTTCGCCGTGCTGCAAAGGATGCAGGCTATGGCAGCCGTGAGATTCTGGATGCCGGGAAGGCATTTGACTGGAACGAGCTGGCGGCACAGGCCAACAGCCTCTCCCTGTTTGCTGAGAAGCGGGTTATTGATCTTCGCCTCTCCAGCAGTGCTATCGGCCGTAATGGCAGCAAGGCGCTGGTTGAATATGCCGCCAGACCGCCAGCCGATACGCTGCTGCTTATCACCGCTCCCAAGCTGGATCGCTCCCAACAAAGCAGCAAGTGGGTAAAGGCTCTGGACGACTGCGGGGTGCTGATTCAGATCTGGCCTATAGATGATCAGCGGCTGCCATCATGGATTGAACAGCGGCTGCGAAAAAACGGGCTGATCCCGGAAGCGGAAGTGGTATCGATGATGGCGGAGCGGGTAGAGGGCAATCTGCTGGCAGCTGCGCAGGAGATTGACAAGCTGTTACTGCTGAATGGCCCAGGGGTCATCAGCGTAGAGAGGTTACTGGAGTCGGTTGCTGACAGTGCGCGTTTTGATGTTTTTGGTTTGGTGGACAGTGCGCTGATGGGAAAGCCGGCAAGGGTGATACGCATGCTGGCCGGACTTCGTGCAGAGGGTGTCCCGCCGACTATAGTGCTCTGGGCGTTGGCGCGTGAGATCCGTCAGCTGGCCAGCATGGCCTATGCAGTGGAGCGGGGGCAGTCGCCTGACCAGGCGATGGCCGCCCATCGGGTCTGGAATCAGCGTAAAGCGGTAGTGCGCCAAGGCCTTGCTCGATTGAGACGCAGACGCTGGCAGCAGCTGCTTGCACTCTGTGCGCGTGGTGATCGAACCATCAAGGGGCAGGAGAGGGGTGACCCCTGGCAGTTGCTGGAAAGCATCGCTACAACAATGGCAGGGCTGCGTCCCATGCCTGTTTCTCGTTAGCGCCCTTAAATTTGCGGGGTTTATTTTGGCCAAATAAAAAGCTGCCCCACCGACTGGATGAGGCAGTTTACAAGAGCGATCAGTGGTCGCTATCAATCATTTCTTTTCATTATCATCACTATCGCCACCGCAGGTTGTAGCGCTATCGTCACAGCAACATCTCTTGATCTCTTCGTTATCCAGCAGCCCCTTCTCTTTTAGGAAGCGGGCATAGGATTGATCCACATTGTAGATGTGGTTGACAAGCCAGTCCCGTGCCATGGGTGCGACATCGAGCAGTGCATCGTGACCACGCTCATCATAATCCTCAATAGAGGCGGCAACGCGGGCGAGCATATCATCGTGTATCTTCTTGTGCGCCTCATAGCCAGGATAGCCGTGGCGCTGCATCAGCATCTCCTCTCTGGCGAAGTGGGTTTTTGTCCACTCTGCCAGCTCCTCTATGGCCTGCTTTTCAAAGCATTCGCCGGTATGGTAGTCGACCGCCATCTTTAGTTTGTTGATCAGATTCATCAGCTTTTGATGATCCTCATCGATCAGATCCACGCCTACGTTGTACTTATCCTGCCACCTCACATAAGCGCGCTGTTCCAGTTTATTGTTCAGGATGGGCAGGCCAATAAGCAGCGCCAGTATTATCCATGGAACGGGATGCATCATGCCAAAGGATACGAAGGCGACAATCGCAGCGATGGCTAGGATGCCAAATAGCATGGCCTGGAGTAACATCTTTATGGCTTTCATTGATCCACCTTAAAATTGTAAGTTTATGTTAGATGCTTATATTTAAATAGGTTATGGTTGCCAGCAGGCCGGTGGTGCCAGAGTCGGGGCATCACGGGTATGCAAGCGTATCATGCCGGAAGCGTGACAGAGATTCCGGCATAATTTGTTGACTTACATCAAAAGTTATTATGCCTTGCCAAGGGTTTCTTGAGCAAAAAAGAATGTTTTGATTTAGGTCAAAGACGCTAAACAGCAGAACCATCACTGTACGCTCCGACAGTTTGTCGCGTCACTGTGGGTGCCGTGCTAAGCAGTCTCGGTTTTTACAGCTGACATCTATTAATAAATCAGGGGAAATAGGTTAATGAAGAAATCACGTTTCGGAATATCCGCTCTGGGTCTGGCTATGGGTTTGGCTATGTCTGGTGTGGCATCAGTAGCTACTGCCAGCGGTCCCACTCTTTCAGAAGCTGACTTTGAAAAAGCAAAGACTCTATACTTCCAGCGCTGTGCGGGTTGTCACGGTGTTCTGCGTGTTGGTGCTACCGGCCCTAACCTGGAGCCTAAGCCTAACGCCAAGAAGAAGTCCAAAGGTACCCTTAAGCTGGGTCAAAAACGTCTGGAGAAGATCATCGCTTTCGGTACCGAAGGTGGCATGAACAACTTTGACGACATCTTCAGCAAAGACGAAATCAGCCTGCTGGCCACCTACATCCAGATGGAGCCGCCTGTTCCACCTGAGATGTCTCTGGCGATGATGCGGGAGCGCACCAAGGTCTACATTGAGAAGAAAGACTACCCGACCAAGCCAATGCATGGCCGTAACTGGGAGAACTTCTTCGTCGTCATCGAGCGTGATGTCGGTAAAGTGGCTATCATTGATGGTGATACAAAAGAGATCGTTGCTCACCTGGATGCTGGCTACGCCGTACACGTTATCAAGGCCACTGAAAACCATAAGAAGGATACAGCTGAGCACCCAGGTCGTTTCTGGTACTCCATTGGCCGTGATGGCAAGCTGAACAAATATGATCTGTGGCAGACACCTGACAAGATGGTGGTTGCTGAAACCCAGATCGCCTACGATGCTCGCGATGTAGCGGTATCTGGTGACGGCAAAATCGTCATCGCTGGTGGTTACTGGCCGGGTCACTTTGTATTGGTTGATGCCGATACCATGTTGCCGATCAAAGTGGTCTCTACCCGTGGCATCAATGTTGACGGTGACTTCGTCAACGAGTCTCGTGTTGCTGCGATCTATACCACACCAAATGAGTCTGCCTTCATGGTTGCTGCCAAGGAGCTGGGTCAGATGTGGCAGGTGGATTACACCGATCTGGACAACCTGAAGATCTCCATGATCAACTCTGCCAAGTATCTGCATGATGGTTTCTTCGATACCACCGGCCGTTACTTCCAGATTGCTGCGAACGCATCCAACAAGATGGTCATTATTGACACCAAAGATGGCGGCACACTAGAAGCCATGATCGATACCGGCAAAATGCCACATCCTGGCCCTGGGGCCAACTGGATTGACCCTAAATGTGGTCATGTAGGTGGTACCGTATTCCTGGGAGAAGGTCTGGTGACATTCTGGGGTAATGATCCAGAAGGTCGTCCTGATCAAGCCTGGAAGATCTGTGGCACAGTCGAAACTGACGGTCCTGGTGCCTTCATCCGCACCCATCCTAACAGCGACTATGTCTGGGCTGATCAGCTCAAGCACCCTGAGCCTGAAGTGCAACAGAGCGTACAGGTCATCAGCAAGAAGACCCGTGAGATCGTGAAAACCATCCGTGTTACAGAAGAAGATAAGATGCTGGCTCTGCACATGGAGTTCAACAAGGATGGTACTGAGGTCTGGGTTTCTGTCTGGAACCGTAAAGACAACATGAAGCCAAAGGGTGAAATCGTGGTCTATGATGCCAAGACTCTCAAAGAGATCAAACGCATCAAAGGCCTGTCAACACCAACAGGCAAGTTCAATGTCTATAACCGTGTCAACCACGTGACTTAACACGTCCGTGTAGACATTGTCTGAATAAAGCGGGCATGGATATTCTTTATTCATGTCCGCTTTTTTTTTTGCGTAATTCTGCTTTATACAATTTATTAAAGGTGCTTGATTAGCACGATGTTTCAGTAGCAGCTGAAAAAGAGCACAATAGAATCTGGCATGGTTCTGGCGGTTTCCCAGATCCCACGCCTGCCTCTGATTGCATTTCAGTATTGCTGTAAGCCAACAGAAGCACCGTGCTAATCAAGTATATTTGGTCCATACGTGGGGGCGTAAGACTATGGTTGAACCATTAAAAAAACCGAATTTTTTCTCTCGAAGGATCGCAAAGGGAGCCACTGTTGGCAGTGCGGTCGTTTTCTTCATTGTCGGTGTTTTTTTCTGGGCTGGTTTTAATACCGCCATGGAAGCCACCAATACGATGGAGTTCTGTATTGGCTGTCACGAGATGGAGGAGAACGTCTATCAAGAGTATCTTCCCACCATCCACTACTCAAACCGTACAGGTGTGCGCGCGGGCTGTCCTGATTGCCACGTTCCCCGTCCCTGGATTGACAAGATGATCCGTAAGGTTCGAGCCAGCGGCGAGGTCTACCATAAGATTCTAGGCACGGTGGATACCCCCGAGAAATTTGATGGCAAGCGCCTGCTTCTGGCCAAGCGCGTTTGGCACGACTTGAAATCGACGGACTCACGCGAGTGTCGGAACTGCCATAATTTTGAATCAATGAACCCCAAGTTTCAGAAGCCACGGGCGCGGAAACAGCATCTGAATGCCTTCAAAACCGGACAGACCTGCATCGACTGCCATAAGGGGCTTGCTCATAAGGATGTGCGCAAGAATCTTACAGAAGAGGAACTGGAAGTGCTGGAAGCGCCAAACCCGGATATGATTCGTGAAATACCACAGCTCTATCTTGATGGTCTGGCTGAGGTTGAAAAAGCAGAGGCTGAAGCGAAGATCCAGAAACAGGCCGCCAAACTGAAAGAGCGTGCTGCCAAGAAGGCTGCTAAAGAGGCCGAGAAAGCACGCATTCAGAAGGCAGTGGCCGGAGCCCTTGCTGCTGCGGGTGGCAGTGGTGTTGCTGCAGCTGCTACAGGCGGCGTTGCTGGCCCTGACTGGGATGACGTGCCTGTCCGTGAAATCAATATCTTCTACCCAGGCCAGGCATCTATGGAGTGGACATTAACGGGCAAAAACCATGGTGGTGCACGTGCCTTTACCAAAGGTGGCGACCGCTGCTTTGACTGCCATGATAATGAGGCGCTGGAGATGGGGCCGCGGATTGTTGGTGGCGCGCATGAAAATGTGACCGAACCTTCGGTTATTCCAGGCAAGCGAGGAGCCTTCCCTGTTCAGGTACAGGCCGCTCATAATGGCAAAAGCCTCTACCTGCGCTTCCAGTGGGAGGACGGTGACCACACCCCAGCCCCATTTGTGGATGGTGGCAAAATGGATCCAGCCAACCCCATCAAGCTATCCGTCATGCTGGCTACCGACGATGTAAAATATGCCGCCCAAGCTGGCTGCTGGGGTACCTGCCACCATGACCTGAATGGTATGCCGCATCACCCAGAGGGCAAGGATGTCACCAAATACATCACCGAGAGCCGCACCAAGATTGAGATCAAAGGCAAGCGTGGCAAGAAGCGTGGTGGCTGGGATAAGCGTAAATCGGATGCCGAGATTCAAAGCGAGTTGAGTGCAGGACACTTCATGGAGCTCTTGCGGGTTAAATCAGGCGATGGAAAGACGGAAGATGGCTATGTCCTGGCAGATCGCGTGATGGAAGGTGGCCAAGGGCTGACAGCCAGTGCTACGCTGGATGGCGGCACCTGGACGGTAGTGATGGAGCACAAACTGACCTCAGATAAGGGTGGGGATCTAAGCCTGGCGCTGGATAAGGTCTACAATCTGGGCTTTGCAATCCATGATGATTACACCAATGGCCGCTACCACCATGTCTCTTTAGGGTACAAGCTGGGTTTTGATAATGCGGAAGCAGAAGTCAATGCGGTTAAACGTGACATCAAAGCCGCTGCTGCATCAGCCGCCCCAGCGGCTGCCATAGGTGGTGGAGGCGGAGCTGCGGTTGCTGCAAATGTTGATTGGGATAAAGCCTCTGGCCGTGAAATCAACATCTTCTACCCAGGCCAGGCATCTATGGAGTGGACATTAACGGGTAAAAACCATGGTGGTGCACGTGCCTTTACCAAAGGTGGTGAGCGCTGCTTTGACTGCCATGATAATGAGGCGCTGGAGATGGGGCAGCGGATCGTTGGTGGCACGCATGAAAATGTGGCCGAACCAACGGTGATTCCGGGTAAGCGCGGAGCCTTCCCGGTTCAGGTACAGGCGGCTCATGATAAAGAGAACCTCTATCTGCGCTTTCAGTGGGAAGCCGGTGAACATACCCCGACACCATTTGCAGATGGCGGCAAGATGGATCCGGAAAACCCTGTCAAGCTGGCCGTTATGTTGGCTACGGATGATGTGCAGTATGCCGCTCAAGCGGGTTGCTGGGGTACCTGCCACCACGACCTGAACGCCATGCCGCATCACCCAGAGGGCAAGGACGTTACCAAATACATCACCGAGAGCCGCACCAAGATTGAGATCAAAGGCAAGCGCGGTAAGAAACGGGGTGGCTGGGACAAACGCAAACCTGATGCCGAGATTCAAAGTGAGCTGGCAGCTGGCCACTTTATGGATCTCCTGCGAGTCAAGTCAGGTACAGGCCAGGTGGAGAACGGACACATCCTGGAGGATCGTATAATGGAAGGTGGCCAGGAGCTTTCTGCCAGTGCCATTCTGGATGGCGATACCTGGACAGTACTCATGCAGCGCAAACTCGCCTCTGACAAGCCAGGTGATTTAGGGCTGGCGCTGGATAAGGTCTATAACCTTAGCTTTGCAATCCATGATGATTATACTAACGGTCGCTATCACCATGTCTCTTTGGGTTATAGACTGGGCTTTGATAATGCCGAGAGTGAGGTCAATGCCATAGCCCAATAACTGCGCAGGCGGTTGCTTTTACCAAGGCCCCACGATTGAGATTATGAATCGATCGTGGGGCTTTGATCTTTTGGGCTAAATGAGCTTCAGAGCATTCCCGCTAAGCTCTTGGAGTCTCCCTTCTCCTGACAATTCTAAATATCTCGCCCTCCCCGTCTGATTTGATTGTTTTTTTAAAGGGTCTATGCCCTATTGAGTGGGTAGCTCAGCTATTCTTTAGACGCAGAGAACACAGAGGCCACAGAGTTATCTTTAGAGTCAACAACACTCTTCACCCTGTAAACAGGGGGAGCTATCACCTGTAACTGATTCTCTTGCATGCGGTGAATTATGTTACAAAACATCATGTTAAACTGTAATTTCTTTTGCTATCAGCAGCGCAAAATCAAACCCTCAGAGGCTAAATCTCTGCGCTCTCTGTGGTCTCGGCAACTGCTCCTGCGTCGCCTAAAGCGCCTACTTTTGGTGCTCTACCACCTATGTCCATATAGGCGTCTGTGTCAATTCATTACCCACTCGATATGGCATAGACCCAAACTAAACTTTGTATGTGCATGCATGCAAATAGCCGCAGGTCAAAAGCATCCCATACCATCAGCTTGCTACGGGGCAGTGGCTTGCTGCGCATTGCGTAACGCAAGGATCTCCTGGCTCAATTGGAAGACAGCCATGGCGTAGAGGTTGCTGTGGTTATAACGGGTGATGACATAAAAATTGTGCAGCCCTGCCCAATACTCATTGCCGGTGCGGGTGGAGAGCTGGATCAGGCTGGCTGGAAGGTCGTCTGCGTAGTTATCGGCAATCTGGATGCCTGCTGCTTTCAACTCTGCAATCTTGGTCTTGGGTGGCTTGGGTTTGGTGTTTTCCAGGGTGATCCATGCATCGTGACGAGCCGAGACCCCGGTGACGGGTGATGCAATGGGTGCGCCCGCTTTCCAGCCGTGGCGGGCAAAGTAGTTGGCCACGCTGCCAATCACATCGGCATCGCTATCCCAGAGGTCACGGCGGTTGTCGCCGTCCATATCCACCGCATAGACGCGGTAGCTGGAGGGGATGAACTGTGGCTGCCCCATGGCACCGGCGTAGGAGCCCTTTACCTCCAGTGGGTCGAGTTTTTCATTCACTGCCAGTACCAGAAAATCCTCCAGCTGGGTGCGGCCAAAGCGTTTGCGTTCGGGGTAGTGAAAGGCCTGGGTGTAGAGCGAGTCGAGCACCCGGATCTTGCCGGGTCGTTTTCCGTAGTTGGTCTCTACCCCCACGACGGCGGCGAGCACCTCTTGAGCAATGCCAAACTGCTGCTCGGCCTGCGCAATCAGTGTGGCGTGGTCATTCCAGAATTTAAGGCCATTTTCCACCCGCCTTTGGGAGAGAAAGTTTTTGCGGTAGCGGTGCCAGGGCCAGGTGGCTTCGGCTGAATGCTTGAACTTGCTGCGGATCAGCTCCTCAAGATTCTCTGCCTTGGCCAGGATTCGAGTGACCTCGTCTGGGTTGAGGCTGTGGCGTGCTGCCACCTCATCTGCAAATTTCTGCACATCCGGGTTCAGTGCCGGGGTGGTGGCAAAGGCCGCAGGTGAGAGCAGCAGTCCGATGCTCAGCAGGGTTCCGATCCGATTGATGGGCTTCATTGGGGTGTACGCTCCGTAGATGAGGTCAGGTAGGTAACAGCTTACGATGGGTGTGAATGGACATGAGGATACCGAATCCCGCCATAATGGTCACCAGTGATGTGCCGCCATAGCTTATCAGGGGCAGGGGTACGCCGACCACCGGCAGCAGGCCGGTTACCATGCCGGTGTTGACGAACAGATAGACGAAGACTACCAGGGTGAGCGCGCCGCCCAGCAGCCGGTCATAGCTGTCGTGGGCCTGGGTGGCGATATAGAGGCCACGCAGGATGATGAAAAGATAGATTGTCAGCAGCGCCAGAATGCCCACCAGGCCGAACTCTTCAGCCAGCACGGCAAAGATGAAATCGGTGGAGCTTTCGGGCAGAAAATCGAGGTGTGACTGGGTGCCGTTGAGCCACCCTTTGCCGTAGATGCCGCCAGAGCCAATCGCAATCTTCGACTGGATGATGTGGTATCCCGCGCCCAGTGGGTCACTCTCCGGGTTGAGAAAAGTGAGCACCCGCTGGCGCTGGTAGTCGCGCATCAGATACCAGAGCGCCGGAGCCATGGCGGCCAGCAGTGCTACGAAACCAGCGATCAGCCGCCATTGCACACCGGCCAGAAAAAGTACGAAGATACCGGCACTGGCGATCAGCAGCGAGGTGCCCAGATCGGGTTGTTTGGCAATCATCAAGACCGGGATGATGATCAGCAGGCTGGCGATCAGCAGCCGTCGCCAGTCGGGAGGGAGGCGGGCAGAGGAGAGAAACCAGGCCACCATCATCGGCACCGCCAGCTTCATCAACTCTGAGGGTTGAAAGCGGAAAAAACCCAGATCCAGCCAGCGTTGGGCGCCCTTGCCGGTGTGTCCGAAGATCAGCACGGCAATCAGCATCAGGATGCCAGCCCCGAACAGCCAGGGACTCCAGCGCCTGAGCTGCTGAGGCGGGATCTGTGCCATAACGACCATCACCACAAAGGCCAGCCCCAGCCGGATCAGTTGCCGCTCTACCTGGGCCATGCTCTGGTCACTGGCGCTGTAGAGCACGATCAGGCCAAAGCCACACAGCAGAACCAGCCCGCTGATGAGTGGCAGATCAAGGTGCAGCCAGGCCAGTGCGCCCTGCTGTTTGGCGGGGGTTGACTGGGTAAACTCCCGAGAGGGGGCAGAGCGGGGTATCAAGGCTGATCTCCTGGCGTGAGCTGTTTGTTGTCCAGCAGATAGTGATCCATAATGGTGCGGGCAATGGGTGCGGCGACTGCGCCGCCGTGGCCGCCGTGTTCGACGATAACGGCTATCGCAATCTGTGGCTCTTTGACCGGGGCAAAGGCGATAAAGAGTGCGTGGTCACGCATCTTCTCCGCCACCGTCTCTGCATCATACTCCTCATCCTGTTTTACCGTGAAGACCTGCGCGGTGCCGGTTTTGGCTGCAATCCGGTACTCCTCTGTGCGGATGTGCCGGGCCGTGCCCCGCACCCCTTCCACCACCTGGGTCATGGCAAAGATGATGTCATCCCAGTTTTTCTGGTTAATGGCCGGCAGCTGGGTCGGCTCGGGTTGCAGGGGTTTCTCTGTTTCAGATGGAGCCGTGCCGGTGATCTGCGCTACCACCCTGGGGGTTCTGAGAATCCCATGTGTTGCCAGCGTTGCAGTAGCACTGGCCAGCTGGAGCGGGGTGGTCAGAAAGTAGCCCTGCCCGATGCCGGTGATGAGGGTTTCGCCGGGGTACCAGGCAATGTTGCGCGTGCTCTCTTTCCACTCCCGTGAAGGGAGCAGGCCACGCAGCTCGCCGGTGATGTCGATCATACTCTTTTGCCCAAACCCAAAGGGGCGAAGAAAACGACTCATCTTGTCGATCCCCATATCATGGGCAAGATCGTAATAGTAGACATCGCAGGATTCGACAATGGACTTCTCCATATCGGTGTAGCCATGCCCCTGCTTCTTCCAGTCGCGGTACCTGTGCTCGTGCTTGGGCAGCTGATAGAAACCGGGGCAGAACTTCTTTTCTGTATAGGTGATGGTTCCTGTCTCCAGCCCGGCCAGCGCGACAAAGGGTTTGGTTGTAGAGCCGGGTGGATACTGGCCGCGTAGCGCCCGGTCAAAGAGCGGGTTGTCATCGGACTGCTGTAGTGCACTGTAGGCGGCTGAGCTGATCCCCTCTACAAACAGATTGGGGTTGAAGCCCGGCTTGCTGACCAGCGCCAGCACCCCGCCGGTATTGGGGTCGATGGCGACGGCCGCCCCATTTTTTTCGCCGAAGGCTTCGGCGGCTATCGCTTGCAGGCTGGCGTCTATGTGGAGATGGATATCCTGACCGGGTATGGGGGGGTAATTCTCCAGCACCCGGATGATGCGCCCCGTGGCATTGACCTCAACCTGCTGCATCCCCACCGTGCCGTGCAGGATATCCTCGTAGCTCTTCTCCAGCCCGGTTTTGCCGATATGGCTGGTGCCGGCATAGTTAGAGGTGTCGATACGCTCCAGCTCCTGCTGATTGATACGGGCGACATAGCCCACCAGATGTGCCATGGACTCCCCCTGCGGGTAGTTGCGCAGCAGCCGGGCCTGGATCTCCACCCCTGGAAAGCGGTGGCGGTTGACGGCAAAACGGGCCACCTCCCGCTCGTCAAGACGCACCCGGATGGGGATGCTGTCAAAGCGGCGTTTCTGCTTGCGCAGGCGATGGAAGCGTTTGAGGTTATCCTCGCTGATGGTGATGATCTTGGCCAGATCGGCCAGCGTCTGGTCAATATCCCTGACCTGCTCCGGGGTGATCTCCAGGCTGTGGGTTGGCAGGTTTTGCGCCAGAATTACACCGTTGCGGTCGTAGATCAGGCCGCGAGTGGGCGGCAGTGGCAGCAGCTTGACGCGGTTTTCATGAGAAAGCGTCGTAAAGTGGCTGTGGTTGGTGATCTGCAGATGAGCCAGCCGCAGCACCAGGGTGCCCAGCAAAATCAGCACGACAGCGGCCGATATGATGACGCGAGAGGTCAGGGTTCGGCTCTCTCTGACGTGATCCTTAAAGCTGGATTCAGGCACGGGAACGATCAGCTCACCTTAAATCGCCGCCGCAGATCCCGCAGGATGATATAGATCCAGGGCCATAGCAGCATGCCAACAAAAGGGGACGCCCAATAGCTGAGTGCGGAGGCTGGTCGGTGTATCGCACCCATTACGATGGTGGAGAGCAGCTGCTCCAGCAGCAGCAGCAGCAGGACACCAACGGCCTGCTGCCAGAGTGGAAAGAGGCGTATGCGCTGATGCAGCTTGACGGTGATAAAGGCGGTGATCGCCAGCTCCATGGCATGCTGCCCCAGCAGGGTATTGGTCATCACATCCACCAGCAGCCCCACGAACCAGCCAACCCCAACCCCGACACGCTGCGGGGCGGCCATGCACCAGTAGATGAGTACCAGCGAGTGCCACGACGGGCGGAAGGGGCGAATTGATTCGGGCAGTGGCAGGCTGGTCAGGATCAGTGCCAGCACAAAAGTGGCAATGATGATGAGGCCGCCACGATGAGGTGTTACCGTCATGGCGCACTCTCTGTAGCGGCGGGCGGCGCGGTCAATGTGCGCACCAGCAGCACCTCATGGGCGCGCTCCAGATTGGCGCTGGGTTTGGCC
>JALSJZ010000187.1 GCA_026989135.1 Sedimenticola sp.
TTTCGGTGAGCAATAAACTGCTGGCCAACATCTTTTTCTTCTGCCTTATCCTGATATCGGTTATTACCTACACAGTTGTCACACTGCAACAACATGCGGCTGATTCAACGGTTATCGACATTGCTGGTCGCCAGCGGATGCTGAGCCAGAAATACACCATGGAGGTGTTAAGAGAGCTGCAAAATCGCCAATCTGTGGCGGCGGCCCGGCAGTTTGCCAGTGCGGCCTCTCATCAGATCATGGCTGACCGCACCTACTACAGCAAGAATGTTGTAGCAAAACTGCGGCGTAGCAATCTGGGCATTGAGATTTCTGCCCGGCATGCACTGCTACCTAATGCGATTCCACTGCCGGCGACCTTTATTCAAGAAGTCTCCACCTCGATGGATGATGCAGTGGACTACCAATACAGCCTGATCAGCAAGTGGAATATCAACGCGGAAAAGGGGCTTGAAAGTGGCTTTGAGCAGCGTGCCTGGAGTGCATTGGCCGCCAACCCTGATCGCCCCTATTCTGAAACGGCCGCTTCGGGTGCGGGTGCCCTTCTGCGCTATGCAACAGCAGACATAGGGAATGCGTCTTGTGTGGCCTGCCACAATCACCATCCAAATAGCCCAAAGCGGGATTTTGTGGACGGCGAATTAATGGGGATTCTGGTGGTTGCCGTAAAGGTTACCGATGATCCGGAGATGGCCAGGGATCTGCTGCAGAAGAGCCAGAAACCGGCAGCAGAGCTGACAGCACAGCTGTTTGACATTTCACATAGAGCACTGCGTCAAGGTGGAGAGGCTTACTCAGATCTGGACATGAGTCAGCCCATCACCATCCCCGCCAATGAGCAGCCTGATATTGAGGAGCGACTGGCAGATGTGGCCGCAGACTGGCAGCAACTGCGCTCAATTGTGGCATCGATCAGAGCCACAGAGGTAAATACCCCAGGCTATTTTGAGCTGCTAAACCGCCTGACGGCCATGAGCGACCAGATACTCCATAAGATGCATCTGGCGGTGGGGCTGATGGCGCAGGCCTCGGCAGGTAAGGTTAGCCTGATGGTTCGGATTGAATGGGGTGTGCTGGCTCTGGCGCTGTTGCTGACCACCCTGTTTGGTCTGTTGGTGAGTCGCATGATTACCCGGCCGGTCGAGCAGCTTACCGAGGTGGCAGACCGGATTGCCAAAGGGGAAAAGGTAAGCCTGCCCACTATCAATAGTGATGATGAGCTAGGGGCGCTGGCGCGCTCGTTTCAGACCATGCTAAGCCACCTGAACACTTCAAAACAGGATCTGGAAGAGCTGGCCGACAGCCTGGAAAAACAGATAGAGGAGCGGACCCAGGAGCTGGGAGTGGCGCTGGAACAGGCGGAGTCTGCCAACCAGGCCAAGAGTGAATTTCTGGCCAATATGAGTCATGAGATACGCACCCCGATGAATGGGGTTATCGGCATGACCAACCTGCTGCTGGATAATGAGCTGAGCCAGGAGCAGCATGGCCGCGCCCTGATTATCAAGCACAGTGCAGAATCACTGTTGAGTGTCATCAATGACATTCTTGATTTCTCCAAGATTGAAGCCGGCAAACTCGAATTGGAGCCCCGGGACTTTGATCTGGGTGATTTGATGGTGGATATTGCGGCGGTTCTTGCCTTTCGTGCGGAAGAGAAGGAGTTGGAGCTGATCTGCCCTGCCAACCTGGTGCTGCACCAATGGTGCAGAGGTGATCCGGGGCGTATACGCCAGGTGTTGATCAACCTGGTGGGCAATGCCATCAAATTTACCGAACGGGGGGAAGTGGCTGTCCGTTATGAATTGCTGAGCAGGGGAGAGGCCGAGAGCCATCTGCTCTTCTCGGTAACGGATACCGGCATTGGCCTGAGTGCAGAGCAGCAGAAAAACCTGTTTGACCGCTTCACCCAGGCGGACAGCTCCACCACCCGCCGCTTTGGTGGAACGGGTCTGGGGTTGAGCATCAGCAAGCAGCTGGTGGAGATGATGGGGGGGAGGATTGGTGTCGAAAGCACGCCTGGAGAAGGCTCTATCTTCTGGTTTACCCTGAATCTCCCCAATATTGGAAAGCAGCCTCCACCACTGGAAACCAGCAGCCTGCTTAAAGAGAAGGTTTTGATTGTGGATGACAATGCCACCAGCCGGCAGCTGCTAAGCGAGATATTCACTGCCTGGCAAGTAGAACATCTGCAGGCCGGAGAGGGTGAAGAGGCACTGCAGCTCCTGCGAGATGCCGCTGCACAGGGAGCCCCCTTCACCGTTGTGCTGCTGGATATGCAGATGCCAGGCATGGATGGCAGGCAGCTGGGGGAACTGATCCAAAAGGAGAGGCAACTGGCAGCTGCCCGGTTGGTGTTATTGACCTCTCAGGGGCGGCGTGGCGATGCAAAAAAGATGCAGGAGGCCGGTTTTACCGGCTACCTGACCAAGCCTGTCAACCAGTCTGAACTCTACAATGTTCTGTTACAGGTGGTGGGTGTTACGGGTGCTGCCAACCAGGCCATCACGCGCCATGCCTCTCGTGAGCAGCCCCAGTTTCAGGCGCGGGTGCTGGTGGTGGAGGATAATGTCACCAACCAGATCGTGGCTCGTGGCGTGTTGAAAAAATTTGGTATCGATATTGATATCGCAAGCAACGGTGAGGAGGCGCTCAACCGGCTCTCGCAGCACCCTTATGACCTGGTATTTATGGACTGCCACATGCCGGTAATGGATGGTTTCAGCGCCACACAGCAGATTCGGGATCCTCAATCCGAAGTCAAAGATCATACGATCCCCGTGGTTGCCATGACCGCCAATGCCATGCAGGGTGACCGGGAGCGCTGCCTGGATGCTGGCATGGATGACTATATCGCCAAGCCGGTGGATGTAACCAAGCTGTGTCGGGTACTGAAGCGGTGGCTGCCTGATCATTGCCATCGGGATGCAGGGGAGGAGCCATGTGGTGCAGACACCCCGGTTGATCCGCTGTTTGATTATGTGGCCATGAGAGGTCGTCTGATGAATGATGAAGAGCTGATCCATGCGGTACTTAAAGCCTTCCTACAGGATCTGCCGTTACAGGTGGAGCAGCTGAAATCAGCGGTAGCTGCAGATGACACAGCGCAAATCATTGCCCTGGCGCACAAGATCAAGGGTGCCGCCATGAATGTGGGTGGTACGGCGGTTGGCTCTTCGGCGCATACCATGGAACAGGCGGGCCGGGCAGGAGAGCTAGAGACGATCCACCGGGAGCTGCCAAAGCTGGAGCAGCATATTGAGCAGCTCAAGGCGGCCATTGAAGCGTACCAGGATAGCTGATGAAATCAGCTGTTACTGGCATGCCTGGTTAATAATCTGTCCAGATGATTTGCGAAGAGCTGTCGATCACCCTGGTTTAGCGTGGGCGGCCCGCCGGTGTTGATTCCGCTGGATCGCAGGGTATCCATAAAATCCCTCATATTCAGGCGAGCCTTGATGTTTTCGGTCGTATAGAGTTCACCGCGGGGGCTGAGCGCATAGCCTCCCTTTTCAATCACCTCTGCCGCCAAAGGGATATCACTGGTGATGACGAGATCATCAGCGCCAACCCGTCTGACAATCTCACTGTCAGCCACATCGAACCCCGCAGATACCTGAACAAATTTTATATAGCGCGAGCGAGGTATGCGCATGGATTGGTTGGCCACCAGCGTAAGCTCTGCCCCGGTACGCTCTGCGGCTTTAAATAAAATATCCTTGATCACGACAGGACATGCGTCTGCATCTACCCAGATTTTCATCTCATATCACTTCCGCTGTTACCTAAATCCTGCAAGCGCTCGCGCTTGCAGGATTTAGGTGTTAGCTATTTACAATGGCGTTTGATGCTGTTTTTCAGCTTTGAGACAGATCTCTCACGCTCTCTGTCCGAGAGGTACTCACGCTCGCCATTGGGCAGGTTTTTGTAGAGTCTGTAGCGTTCATATTGCCGTAGTTTATCGCGTGCATCGGCGCACTGCTGTGCCCTCTTTTTTGCATCTTTCTTGCGTTGCTTTTTGGCCGCCTTCTTCTCCTCTCGCTCCTGTTGATAGATCTCCAGCATACGCTGCCGGGTTATCTGGCGTTGTGCGGCATTGGGTGTGGTCGAGGTGGCCGGCTGGGGGCTCTTTTTTAACTTGAGCTGCAGAGCCTGGGCTGAAGTCGGGCGATCACCAAAGTGTACCTTTCCCTCTTCATCGACCCACTTATAGACCGCTGCATCTGCCGAGCCTGCCGTGGTTATGACGAGTATGAAAAGCAGTCTGATATTACGCATGGCAGTTTGCAATAGAAAAATGAACCCCTTGGCTATTATAGGGGTTGGCCTTCGACTTGCGCGCTCTGTTCTGGTGCGATAGCGAAATTGACCGCACCACGATAGCGCAAAGGTCTGACTGGAGCTTGCAGTTTGTTGGGTAATAAAAAAGCGGACACCAATGGCGTCCGCTTTTGACAATGCATCAGCAAGTCACTCTTATATTGGATTTAGAATGACTTTGAGACGGTGAAGATGGTGGTGCCGTCACAAGTAGTGTTTTTACAACCACCTGATACGCCAGAGGTATCGGTGTAGGACAGGTCAAAGCCAAAGCCCTTAAACTCTATGGATGCCCCAATGCGCCAATCTGCGTAGTCATCCCCTTTATTATCATCGTCATAGTCGGTAATGCCGTAGTGTGCAGCGAGGGTAACCATGCTGACAGGCACCTCTGCGCCAAAGATCCAGTAATTGGTATCACCTGCACCGAAGTAGTCATCGCTATAGTTTGCGGTTATTCCAACTGAGGCTATACCAAAGTCGTAGCCCAGCCCCAGGTGGTACTCATTGGTGTTGTTGTCCTTGGTGTCGGTGCCTGGATACTCATAACGCAGAGCCCCTACATCCACAGAAACCCCGCTGAATTCACCGCTCCAGCCGGCATAGATATCGACCTCGGTACTTGCACCGTCATAGTTGTACGCAGCGCCTGGATCGCTTTCTACACTGGAGGCCCAGGTGCCGACATAGAATCCGCTGCTGTGAGCATAATCAAAGCCACCCTGGATGGCAGGGTGGTTATCACTTTGAGAGAAGCCGCGCCAGACATAGTCGGTTGTCATAGCTATATTTGCACTGAATTGGTGCTCTTCAACAGCCTCTTCTGCGGTGACGGCGCTGCTGCCGATGGCGGCCAGGATGGCACATGCGATGGTTGTTTTTTGTAGATTCATTTTCAGGTTGCTCCCCTTGTTGTGGATAGATTGAGTGGATAAAGTTGCCAGAAATGCTCTCTTTGGTGGCTTGCAGGTTTTGTGCCAGGCATTGATGTTGCGCTGAACCACTTGCAGCTGGCAAGGGGTTGCTGATATGGTTTGCGCATGATTGATACCAAGATATTAGATGACCTTGCCCAGCGTTTGGCAAAAACTCTGCCTACTGGCCTTCAGGTTTTGCAGGATGATGTGAAACACAACCTTCGGGCCGGGCTTGAGGCGGGTCTCGCCCACCTCGACCTGGTAACCCGTGAGGAGTTTGATGTCCAGGCCGCAGTGCTTGCGCGTACCCGGCAGAAGCTGGAGGCACTGGAGAAGCAGGTGGCCGAGATGGAACAGCAGAAGAGCCAGTAAGTCCAGCAGCACCAGGGAGGGTTGCATGTCACTCGCTCTACTCTACAGCCGCGCCCGTGAGGGTATCCATGCCCCGTTGGTAGATGTTGAAGTGCATCTGGCCAATGGGCTGCCCGCGCTCTCTATCGTTGGGCTGCCTGAAAAGGCGGTGCAGGAGAGCAAAGACCGGGTGCGTGGCGCACTGGTCAACTCCCGCTTTGAGTTTCCTGCCCGCAGAATCACCATCAACCTGGCACCAGCCGATCTCCCAAAAGAGGGCGGTCGTTTTGACCTGCCGATAGCGTTGGGGGTATTGGCCGCATCTGGCCAGATCCCGCGCGAGCTGCTGAGCCGATATGAGTTTATTGGCGAACTGGCGCTCTCGGGCGAGTTGCGGCCGGTGAAAGGGGTGCTGCCGGTTGCGCTGGCTGCACGTGATGCAGGCCGGGCATTGGTGGTGCCGCAGGAGGGTGCTGCCGAAGCAGCCCTGGTAAGCGGCCTTGATATCTACCCGGCAGGGCACCTGCTGGAGATCTGCGAGCACCTGACCCAGGGTGGCCGCATTCCACGTTATACCGTCCCGCCAACCAGCAGCGCCGTTGTTTCCGGTGCTGATCTATCCGATGTGCGCGGCCAGCCACATGCCAAACGGGCGCTGGAGATTGCCGCAGCTGGAGGCCACAGCCTACTGATGATCGGGCCTCCCGGCACGGGCAAATCCATGCTGGCCAGTCGTCTGCCAGGTATCCTTCCCTCGATGACCGAAGCCGAGGCGCTGGAGACGGCGGCGGTGCTTTCGGTCAGTGATGGCGGTTTTGATACCGTAAATTGGTCGCATCGACCCTTTCGGCAGCCGCATCACACCGCATCGGGGGTGGCATTGGTGGGAGGTGGCAGCAACCCACGGCCGGGAGAGATCTCACTGGCGCACAATGGCGTGATGTTTCTGGATGAGCTGCCGGAGTTTGACCGGCGGGTGCTGGAGGTGCTGCGGGAGCCACTGGAGTCGGGTCGTATCACCATCTCGCGGGCGGCCCGGCAGGCCGAGTTCCCGGCAAGATTCCAATTGATTGCGGCCATGAATCCATGCCCCTGCGGCTATCTTGGTGATAACAGCCGCAACTGCCGATGCAGTGCAGATAAGATTGCCCGCTACCGTGATCGTATCTCCGGGCCGCTGATGGATCGCATTGACATGCATATTGAGGTTCCCAGGTTGCCGACAGAGATGCTGCACCGCCCCGCTGAAGAGGTTGCTGAGGGGAGCGCCGCTGTCCGCGAGCGGGTTGAAGCTGCCCGTGAGCGCCAGCTACAGCGTATTGGTCGCTCAAACAGCGCGTTGAGCTCCCGTGAAGTGGAGGGTGTCTGCCTGCTGGATGAGGCAGGCCGCACCCTGTTGCACCGGGCAATGGAGAGGCTGAGGCTTTCTGCCCGAGCCTATCATCGCATTCTAAAGGTGGCGCGTACCATTGCGGATCTGGATGGGCAGAGTGAGATTCAGGTTGCTCATCTGAGTGAAGCCATAGGGTATCGGCGCCTGGATCGGCAGGAGTGACCATCCGCCGGAAGTGGGTTTCCAGGCCAGCCACGGATGGGTGGGTTGCTATTTTTTACAGGCCGAGCAGTCCTGCGGAGCAAGAATTAAAATCACTGGACGCGTCAAATATCTGCAAAACGTCGAATAATCGACATTTTGTGCTAGAGTTTAATGTAACTTTTGTAGTGAATTCCAGCTTTCTGAACTCTTGTTGAGAGAGCGCAAAACCATCTCCTCCGGCGCTAACTAGGCGCTTTTTTTGCCCGTCCGCTCTCCCTGGACGGGTTTTTTTTGCCCCTAGGAG
>JALSJZ010000188.1 GCA_026989135.1 Sedimenticola sp.
CACCCATGAGCTGCGTGAACGTCTGCAACAGGTGCCCGGCATCCAGCGTATGTCCCTGCTGCGCCCCCAGGGCGGGCCCAGCGGAGCCGACATCGAGATTGGCGTCACCGGAGCCGATGTCGAGGTGCTGCGCAACCAGGCCGAGCAGATCCGCAGCTATCTGCAACGGCTGCCCGGTATCTCTGACGCCCGCCAGGATATGGATCCCGGCAAACTGGAGTATCGCTACCAGCTGAACGAACGTGGCCGCCAGCTGGGGATCACGCAGGCGCAGCTGGCAAGCGCCGTACGCACCGGCTTTCTCGGGGAGAAGGTGGTTCATGTCAACTGGCGTGACAAACGCATCCCGGTGCGGCTCATCTATCCAGACGAGCTACGCAACAATGCAGTGGCACTGGAGCGCCTGCCCATCACACTGGAGCAGGGCAAAACCGTCTATCTGGGTGATGTGGCAACCATCAAACGCGAAAGGGGATTCAACAGCGTAAACCGCCGGGATATGCAGCGGCTCGCCACCATCACGGCCGAGGTCAACGCAGCCATCACCACACCCAACGAGGTGATCGAGCAGGTAAAAGAGGCGTTCAAAAATCTGCCGACAGAGCGGCCGGGCTATCAGCTGCTCTTTCTGGGCAGTAAAAAGGAGGCCAATGAATCCTTTGCCGGAATGAAGCAGGCATTGATCATCTCGCTGGCCATCATCTTTTTCATCCTGGCGGCGCTGTTCAAATCACTGCTGGATCCGCTCGTCGTGATGTTCGCCATCCCCTTCGGCATCATTGGTGTGCTGATCGGCCACATCCTCTTTGGCTATCATCTCCAGTTCCTCTCCGGGATCGGCTTTCTCGCCCTCACCGGCATCGTGGTCAATGACTCACTCATCCTGATCGACTTTGCCAAACGCCTGCAAAATCAGGGGTGGAACCGGGTCGATGCCCTGGTCGAGGCAGGACGCATCCGCATCCGCCCGATTCTGCTGACCAGCATCACCACCTTTCTGGGTATCTCACCACTGATCTTCTTTGCCACCGGCCAGACCGCCTTTCTTTCACCCATGGCGGTCAGTCTGGGGTTTGGGCTGTTGTTTGCAACCGGATTGATCCTGCTCGCCCTGCCCTGCTTCTATCTGGTTGCCGATGATGCCAGACGCCGGACAAGAAAGTTGCTGCATCCGGAAAACCGAGCATAATGTGCTAAGGTTTTAGACAGCTTAAAAACGGTGCCTTCCTAAGATTTACAAACCATAATGAACGACCTCAACAGACTTAACATCCTGCTCATCGAAGATGATGAAGATGACTACCTGATTACAAAAAGACACATTGCCAGTATCCCGGACAGAAGCATAACCCTCGACTGGATTTCATCATTCGAAGAGGCCAAAGAGGCGCTGCTAACCAGCCAGCATGACATCTGTTTAGTAGACTACAGGCTTGGAGAGCACACCGGTTTAGAGCTGCTGCAATATGCCCGGGAGATCCAGTACCGGACACCCACCATCATCCTGACCGGTCAGGCAGACCATGAGAGCGACATGGAGGCCACGGAAGTCGGCGCTTCCGATTATCTGGTAAAAACCGAGTTAAACCCACGGCAGCTTGAGCGCACCTTCCGCTATACCATCAAAATGAAGCAGACCATGGATGGGTTGAGAGAGGCCAGGGATCGCCTGGAGGCAGAGGTTGAAACCCGCAAGCAGACCGAGGCGGATCTGGTCGCCGCCATGGCAACTGCCGAGGCTGCAACCAGCGCGAAGGCGGAGTTTCTCTCCAACATGTCACATGAGATGCGCACCCCCATGCATGCCATCCTGAGCTGTGCAGAGTTGGGTGGGGCTGATATAGAGAACACGGCGAAAGAGGAGATTGCCCAATACTTCTCACACATCACCAGCAGTGGGCAGCGCCTGATGGAGCTGATCACCACCCTGCTGAGCCTCTCCAAGCTGGATGATTTTGAGATGCAGGAGGCCGATCTGCTGGAGATCGTCCAGGCCATCACTACAGATCATGCCGCACAAATCCATCCCAAACAGCTTACAGTTAAAATCGAGGCCGACGAAGCGCACTACACGGCTCAATTTGACATCATCCAGATCATGCAGGTGATCAGTGGCCTGCTGGATAATGCCACCCGCTATACGCCAAACGACCGGCCGCTTACGCTGTCACTGGCTCCGGATGAGCTAAAAAACAGCACTGGAGATACCATAGCTGCGGTCACCTTCCGCCTCTCAGACCAGGGCATAGGCATACCGGAAAATGAGCTGGAGAGCATATTCAATACCTTTGTACAATCAACCACAACCAAGACCGGCGCTGGCGGCACCGGCCTTGGGCTGAGTCTCTGCAAAAAGATCATTGAAGGGCATAACGGAAAGATCTGGGCAGAGAACAATGCACAGGGCGGCGCAACATTTGCCTTCACTATCCCGCTGCTTCAGGCTGCCGCCGGCTAATCAGGTTCTAACCCGAAATCCTCTGTTGAGCCTGCTGTAGATTTCAGGTTTAACTGAGAGAGATCCCGCACGGCACCGTATGCCGCACTGGTAGTCAGTGCCGCATAGGCCTGTAGCGCCTGACTCACAACGCGACTGCGCCCTTCCGGCTTCCAGGCAGCTGCTCCTTTGGCCTGCATGGCCTGGCGGCGGCGCGCCAGCTCATCCTCAGCCACAGCGATGTTGATACCACGGTTGGGGATGTCAATCTCAATCCGATCCCCCTCTTCAACCAGCCCGATATTGCCGCCCTCAGCCGCCTCTGGCGAACAGTGGCCAATGGAGAGGCCGGAGGTGCCGCCCGAAAAGCGGCCATCGGTGATCAGTGCGCAGGCCTTGCCCAGCCCCTTGGATTTCAGATAGCTGGTGGGGTAGAGCATCTCCTGCATGCCCGGCCCGCCTTTGGGGCCTTCGTAGCGGATGATCACCACATCACCCTCATTGA
The DNA here is from genome assembly GCA_026989135.1 of Sedimenticola sp. Lineage (GTDB taxonomy): Bacteria > Pseudomonadota > Gammaproteobacteria > Chromatiales > Chromatiaceae > WFXD01. Next base: position 2,943 of record JALSJZ010000188.1, read on the forward strand.
TCCGGTCATCCAGAATAGCGGCTACAGCATCATCCTGGCTCTCGAAGATGCGAGCCGGCCCACTGAAGGTGAGGATCGAATCATCTACACCGGCAGTCTTCACAATGCAGCCCTGTTCGGCCAGATTGCCAAACAGTACGGCCAGTCCGCCATCCTGGCTATAGGCATGCGCTTTATCGCGAATACAGCCGCCCACCCGGTCAACATCAAGCGAAGGCCAGCGCGCCTCCTGGCTGAAGGCGGTCTGGGTCGGGACTCCACCCGGAGCGGCAGAGAAGAGTTTGGCCGCCACATCGCCACCCTGCATGACATCCAGCGCATCAATGGCCGCCCCCAGTGTCTTTGAATGTACCGTCGGGATGTCACGATGCAGCAGGCCGGCACGATCCAGTTCCGCCAGGATGGCGATAATGCCACCCGCACGGTGTACATCCTCAACATGGTAATCCGGGGTGGCGGGAGCGACCTTGCAGAGGTTGGGCACCTTGCGCGAGAGGCGGTCGATATCCTCCATCGTAAAGGCCACCCCGGCCTCATGGGCGCAGGCCAGCAGGTGCAATACGGTGTTGGTGGAGCCGCCCATGGCGATATCCAGGCAGATGGCGTTCTCAAAGGCATCAAAGGTGGCTATTGAGCGCGGCAGTGCCGATTCATCATCCTGCTCGTAATAGCGGCGTGCCAGCTCAACCGCCAGCCGCCCACCCTCAAGGAACAGCGCCCGACGATCCGCATGGGTCGCCACCAGGGTGCCGTTGCCCGGCAGGCTCAGCCCCAGCGCCTCGGTCAGGCAGTTCATGGAGTTGGCGGTAAACATGCCGGAACAGGAGCCACAGGTGGGACAGGCTGACCGTTCAATGATGCCGACATCCTCATCACTCTCATTCGGGTCAGCCGCTGCAACCATCGCATCCACCAGATCCAGACGCACCTCTTTACCGCCCAGTTTGACCTTGCCTGCCTCCATCGGGCCGCCCGATACAAACACGGCAGGGATATTCAGTCGCAACGCCGCCATCATCATGCCGGGGGTGATCTTGTCGCAGTTGGAGATGCAGATCATGGCATCGGCACAGTGGGCATTGACCATATACTCGACCGAATCCGCGATGATCTCCCGCGATGGCAGTGAATAGAGCATGCCGGCATGCCCCATGGCGATACCGTCATCAATAGCGATGGTGTTGAACTCTTTGGCCACGCCACCGGCTTTTTCGATCTCCCGCGCCACCATCTGCCCCATATCCTTGAGGTGCACATGCCCCGGCACAAACTGGGTAAAGGAGTTGACGACAGCAATGATGGGCTTGCCAAAATCCCCATCCTGCATGCCTGTGGCGCGCCACAGCGCCCGTGCGCCAGCCATGTTGCGGCCGTGGGTGGTGGTGCGTGAGCGGTATTGAGGCATGTGGGTTCTCCAGCTGATTAGATGTTAAATGCAAAAATAGGTTGCTTGCGTAATTCTTTACACCTTCATAGTCCCGCCTGCAAGCTACCAAAGGTAGTCTGTGTTAGTGCTTATTACTTACTTTAGCGGCGCTGGTCAACCGTCAAATGTTGTGAGGTGGATATGACCGCATCCCTGTAGGTCTCCTGGGTAAAGCCTGATGCCTCAAAGGTGATGGCATTCTCCTTGCAGCCCAGCAGATCCACTACCCATCTGTAGCGGTTCTCTCCAATCGGCTCCCGCCCAATGCCGTTAATGGTTCCCAGGTAGGCAAACATGGTCTGCGGCCCATCATTGAGCAGGGAGATTTTGAGCTGGCTGACCTCATGAAACACCAGTTTGGCAGGGGCGACTTTGAAGCGATAGTGCCCGGCCTCATTGAGCCACTGCTCGATATAGTCGATATCCAACACCAGGTCATTGGCAAAATTTTCATCTATGAAAGAGATGCCATGCAAGGTGTTGTCATGCCAGCTCATCAGTTCAAACTGCTCGGTCTTTAATTTCATCTGTTGCTCAATTTCTTTCAGGAGACAAGCTCAGCCGCCTGTTGAATCACCTCAGGCCCGGCTCCTTTCAGGTGGGCATTTTCACTCAGGTGCCGCCGCCAGGCACGGGCACCCGGCTGCCCATGGAACAGACCAAGGATATGGCGGGTGATTTGATGCAGTCTAACACCCTGCCCCAGCTCTCGCTCCACAAAGGGCATCAGCTGTTCCAGTATCTGATGGCGAGTGGGTATCGGGTGTGCATCTCGGTAGAGACGCCGGTCTGCCTCTGCCAGAATCCAGGGGTTGTGATAGGCCTCCCGGCCGATCATGACGCCGTCCACCTTTTGCAGCTGCCGCTCGACCTGATCCAGTGTGGTTATGCCGCCGTTGATGATGATCTCCAATTGAGGGAACGCCTTTTTCAGGCGATGCACCCGGTCATATCGCAGTGGCGGAATATCCCGATTCTCCTTCGGACTCAACCCCTTCAGCCAGGCCTTGCGTGCATGTACGATAAAGGTCTTGCAGCCTGCGGCTGATGCCTGCTCAACCAGCCGATTCAGCACCTCATCACTGTCATGGTCATCAATCCCGATGCGGGATTTAAGCGTAACTGGAATATTGACGGCCTCAACCATCGCGCGGATGCAGTCACTCACCAACGCAGGCTCAATCATCAGGCAGGCACCAAAGCGCCCTGACTGTACCCGGTCAGAGGGACAGCCCAGATTGAGATTGATCTCATCATACCCATACGCCTCACACAACCTGGCACAGGCTGCCAGTGCCGCCGGGTCACTCCCCCCAAGCTGCACCGCCACAGGATGCTCCATTGGATCATAGGCAAGCAGGCGATCTTTATCACCATGCAGCAGTGCAGCCGTGGTGATCATCTCGGTATAGAGCAGGACATGCCTGGAGATCAGGCGCAGGAAATAGCGATCAAAACGGTCGGTCCAATCCAGCATCGGGGCAATGGAGAGGGTGCGGTCTACGGCGCTCATTGCTACTTGGTCTGGCATGTAAGAATCACCCTACACATACTTCATAGACGCCCGATAATCCGCCGCACGATATAGCACTAAGATCGCGCTCTCCACTGTGACAAATGACTGCCTCAGCCATTTTTCTTCAGCTAACGTACTACGGGATGAAAAATGAAGCCAACAAGTTTTGTTAAATGCGGATTCTTTCGGACGCTGTGCGGCATCCTCTTTTTGATGCTTGCCCTGCTGATTATGCTCTACCCCATTCTGCCGGCCTGACAAGCACACAACTGTAAATAAGGCCAGCAATCGGCTACCTTGCATCAGACTCTCTCTTATCACTCAATATTCGTTGATAAAAGAGATCGACCTCTTCAAGCAGCCTGGCACCATCCATATCTGCCGCCCAGCAGCACTCAATTCGCTTACGATCGGTTTTTTTTCTAAGGCTTGGGGTTCGCTCACGCCGCAGTCTCTGCTCTACCCACTGATTGCCAAACCGGTAGTGGCAATCGAAAGAGCGGCAGCCTGAAATCATCACGCCGTCTGCCCCCTTTTTAAGCGCATAATCGACAAAGCCTGATGGCAGCATGCCGGTGCAAGGGAGTGTAATGGTCACGACTCCGGGAGCATCAATCGCCGTAACATCAACACCATGTCGGCATCCATAAACCAGGATTTTTACCGACCCATCAACGGCTGACAATGCCGACTTAACCGCAGCATGCATGCCATATACCGGGGTCTCTGGAAGATCTATACCTGTTGTTAACCGCTCATCCACACGCCGAAAAGGGTTGGAGGAGGGGCATGATCCGATACAGATCCCGCATGAGGCGCACAGTTGCGGGTTCACCACAGCCTCATTCTGCCAGCGCGCACCATCACTGCGCGCCCGTATTGATACAGCATCATAGGGGCAATCTTCAAGGCACTGGCCGCATCCATTGCAACGATCCAACTGCACGGTTGCCGCAGCTGGTGTCTTTCGCCAGGGCAGCCAGGGCAGAAGCAAAAGCAGAAGTGTCACGCCAAAAATCAGTGCCCAAACCGCCTCTGCACTCCAATAGCGAAGCAGTGGAAAGATATTGAGATAGAACCAGTCAATATCCAGCTCGACAGGAATACGCAGCATATCAGCCGGGGCGTGGCTGACCACAGGTTTGATCAATGAGAGTGCCAGCAGCGCCAAAAAACTGCCCAGAGCCAGGCCCACTGGCCCCATCGGGCTTACATTTGAGATGCGCTTGACATGAATCCACAACGCAAAAATCAGCCCCATCGGGCCACCGACTATATGCAGCAGTATCATCAGGGTAAAAAATCTGTCATTGATATTTTCACCCAAAAAATTACGCGCCATCCCCCCGCCAATCAGCGGCAGTACATCCAGCAGTTTTGCCGAACCCAGTGCAACATATTGCGCCACCTGATCCCACACCAGCCAGTATCCCGTGATCCCCAGCATGACCATCAACCACAGCGGTACCATGCCCGTAAACCATGAGAACCAGCGAAAACCACGAAAGCGATCCAATGCATATTCACGAAGAAT
>JALSJZ010000189.1 GCA_026989135.1 Sedimenticola sp.
CTTGGCCAGAACAATCAGATCCAGCACCTCCTGAGCCTTTGTCAATACATCACTTGGTTCCGTATCGGGCTTTAGTGCCGGTGCGCTCCAGACCTTTGCCGGAATGGTTTGGCCCAGACTATCGGCAATCAGCAGCACCTCCTGCTTGATCATATTCACCTCACGAAAGACATCGTTTGGGGTGAACCCCTCTGAACCGAGGACGGTATCCAGCAGATTGGAGATCTTCTGCATATTGTGGAATACATCACTGGGCTGTTTATCTTCATACTCACCCACCTGCACGGCCGTTCCCCACAGCTCGACATTGGACTCCTCCTGCCGATGGATCAGAGCCAGCTCACTGTCCAGGCGCTGCGTCAGATCAAACACCTCGGATGGGGTGATGGTTCGCAGCGGATAACGCGGCACAGCCATTGGCCCAAGGTTTTGCCGCTGCCGCAGCACATCCGTCTTCTCCATAATCTCTAGTGCCTTGCCATAGACATGCTGCGGCTTCAGCCCCCGGATCACCTTAGTCTTGCGTGGCGAGGTCTGAATACCACGCAGCCGGCGATAACGGGCAAGCCTTTTAAGGATATGTTCGGTAATGGAGAAGACCTGATTGGGGGTTTTTTTCAATGCCAGACGGTCATACTGCTGCAGCGGCCTGCCCAGTTTGAATTCGGGCAGCAGAGCAACTGCCCAGGCAGTATTCTGGATCACATCGTCCGGCGTCTTGCCCTGCTGCGGCTCTGGCTCGGCAAACTCACGTTCCAACCCCAACCGAAATTTTATGCCTTGCAGCTCAGCCATGACGACACCCATCGCATCATAGACATCACTCGGCGTAATCACCCGCTTCGGCACCACAGAGAGCTTGACCGGCTTCATCCAGAGATTCTGCTCTACCTGCCGGATCTTCGCCAACAGACGATGCACGGATTGAAGGGCATGGTTCGGCAGCTTTCCCTGGCTGCGGGGAGGCTGCGGCAGATCCAGCGGCAACCCCTGGCTCCGGCGCAGGAAGCGTACCCGCTCAATAATCTGAAGGCTGCGGGTATAGACCTCTGAGGGGGTAATACTGCGCAGACCCAATGTCTCCTCCAGCGCAATGGAGACCTCAGAGAGCGCCGCATAGACATCGCTTGACCTCCTGAGAGTAATAACCAGCGCCTGCTGCTGCGGCTGTTTTTTCTGTTTTCCCCCACCCCCCTGCACCAGCAGAGCCAACTCCTGATGCAGCCGGACAACCACACTAAAAACCTCATTGGGCGTAATGTCCCGACCGGGAAAGCGCGGTATGGTGATGCCCCCGGTATTGGCAATGTTGATTCGGTAGCTATTGATCTTGCTCAAAACCTCCAATGCCTTCTGGAACACATGCTGAGGTTTGTATCCGGGCTTCACCGCCACATGCGGCCAGGCGGCAGTGATATTATTCTTTTTTCGCAGCTCTCGTACATCATCGGCCAGCAATTGCACCTGCACATAGACATCACTGGGGGTCTTCTCAGCGGTTACCGCCGCAAGGAGCGGGGAGGATGCGAATAGCATAAAAAAGGGGATCACAACAAAGAGCACTCTTAAGGTGGCGCATGCCATCATTTTTTTTACCCTGAACCTAAATATATGCAACTGAGCCTCCATAGTAGCGTCTCCTCAACCGCTATCTTGAGTGGTAGGAGGATGCCGCAATGATGATATAACAACATTGCTGATTATGTGTTGACATATTGTTTTTTATGGTAGAGAATCTCCATAAGTTCTTTAAATCATCATTTGTTTAACAATTTACTATCGTTTATATGGAGACGCCATTATGAAAAAGCTAATTCACACCTCACTCATCGCACTGGCTCTGACATCAGGCATTGCCAATGCCAGCCAGCCAGCAGAGGCCAATACGACCCACCCAACCCAGCTGTCTTATGCCTGCAAGGCCATGCTGGAGCGTGGTTCAGTCATGTTTTGCGGAGAGAGTGCAAACGATACAGCGCTATACGCCAAAGCCGCCATTTCAGATCTGGCCTATATCAGCAACACCTCTTACGCCTGCAATACAATGATTGAGCGCGGCTCTGAGATGTTCTGCCAAAAAGAGAAGGCAGAAACCTTCTCCCACGCAAGCAACCGCTAAAACCGCTGGTCGCTACCACTCCCCCCGGAGTGGTAGCGATTTGGTTCACTTAAGCTTGAATCCAACTCTTTACTCAAATGAAGTGAAACATCTGGTCAGGCTGAACCCTTACGCAGATGCAATTGAATCAGCCGAATCAACTCATCAGCCATTATAGGTTTGGTGGCAACAGCATCCATACCTGCCGCTAGGCACTCCCTCTTCGTCTCATCCGATACAGTGACTGATAGTGCAATCACCGGCATCGGCGGGCTATCTGCCTCATTGGCGCGGTAGGCCCGGATAAAGCCCAGGCCATCCAGACGCGGCATGTGCAGGTCAATAAATGCGATCTGGTAGTGGTTGTGCTCCGTCAGCTCCAGCGCCTCCTGCCCATCCTTTGCCCGCGTTATCTGATAGCCGTTGTTGACCAGAATCGTCTCCAGCACCTTGGCATTGATCTCATTATCCTCTGCAATCAGGATGTGGATGCCCCGTGCACCAGCCACGGCAGATCTGTTCTGCTGTGTCGGCCTGTCAGGCACTTTGGACCCCGTCACCTGATCTATCCGGGCATGGAGCTGCTCGGGGGTAAACGGTTTTATCAGCAGCTGATCATGCGGAATCTCATAGTGGGTTTGACGGTAGCTGTAGCCCAGATAGACTGTCGGCAGGTTTGGCCGGGAGAGGGCGCATGCACAGGCAACAGCTTTGGCAAGATCCTCGCCCTGGGGTGAATCTGCAATCATCAGCAGATCCAGCGCAGACTGTTGGGTTGCCGCTGTAACTGCATCCTGCAAGGCATCCACTGTTCTTGCAGAGCGACACTGTATGCCCGCGCCTTTGCAGGCATCCACTATCGCAGCAAGACTGGTTGCATTTGGTTCATACACCACCGCATTCAGCCCCTCAAGCGCTGGATGTTGCGGCTTTTGCACCGTCACACCCGGCGACAGCAGGGGCAGCTTGACCCAAAAGCAGCTGCCGCTGTCGAGTTTGCTGCGCACCCCGATCTCTCCCCCCATCAGATGTGTTAGATGCTGTGCAATCGAGGTGCCAAGCCCTGTCCCGCCAAAGTGCCGGGTGGTCGATGCATCGACCTGTGCAAAACGGTCAAACAGTGTCGTCAGCGCATGTTCCGGGATGCCAATCCCGGTATCGATAACCTCGATACAGAGATGCGGATGGGGCTCTCTGCCCTCTCTCTCCAGCAGTCGGGCTCGCAGCAGAACCTCACCTTTTGGAGTGAATTTAATCGCATTACCCATGAGATTAAAGAGTATCTGCCGCAGGCGCAGCTCATCACCCTGGATCATCTTGGGCAGCTGTTGGTCGATCTGGCAGACCAGCTCCAGCTTTTTGGCTCGCGCCTGATTCATCAGGCTGGAACAGATACCCAGCATCAGCTCACCCAGATCAATGGGGGCAGACTCCAGCTCTATCCTGCCCGATTCAACCTTGGACATATCCAGCACATCATCAACCAGTGCACCAAGATGGTTGGCGGCTTTTGATATTGATGTCACATACTCTCTTTGGTCAGGTGCCAGCGGCGTCTCCTCCAACAGGCCTGCCATGCCTGTGATACCGCTCAAGGGGGTGCGCAGCTCATGTGTCATGGTAGAGAGGAACTCGCTTTTAGCCCGATTCAGGCGCTCTGCCTCAGCCCGTGCCTCCCGCAATCTTTGCAGCAGCGAGTGCTGGTAGAGCGGCAGCAGCAACAGCGACAACATAAAGAAGAAGGCCTCGAAGGTATACTCACGCCAGCCATCCATCAGGGTCAGCAGCAGACCATAGGCTGCAACACTGAGGAAGGAGGCAACCGTGAGATGCCGCTTGCCATATCGGGTGCCCTGGGAGATAAAAACCCAGATGTAGAGCAGGAAAAACGGGCTGATGACCTCACCCGTCAGAAAGATTGCAAAGCTGGTGGCACTGATATCGACCAGCACCGAGAAGTAGCGTCTGGCCTCCCAGACAGCACGATGAATGATGCTGGCAAACAGGCCGCAAAAAATGACAAAATAGGTGCCGAACAGCCAATAGTAGTGCGTTTCGACCACTTGGTAATAGCGAGATACGCCACCAAGGCCAATGAAGCTGGCCGCAAACAGCCAGATGGAGAAGCGAATCAGCGCTGCCTGGAACTCCTGGTTGGCGCGCAATTCTGGTTTTATTATTCGATCCAGCATAGATAGGTTTTCTGTAGTGCAACAAGATCCAAATTCTAAGCGATAGCTCTCCATGAACAAAGAAAAACGCACCGCCATCTTTCATCGCCTGCGATCAAACAACCCAAACCCCAGATCCGAGCTGAACTACAGTACGCCGTTTGAGCTGCTGATTGCCGTTATTCTCTCTGCCCAGGCGACCGACAAAGGTGTCAACAAGGCTACCGCACGGCTTTTCCCTGTGGCCAATACGCCAGAGGCTTTCCTGGCGCTGGGCGAAGTGCGGCTAAAGGCGCAGATAAAAACCATTGGCCTGTTCAACAGCAAGGCCAAAAACATCATCCAGACCTGCCAAATGCTGAAAACGCGCTTCAACAGCCGGGTTCCTGAAAACCGGGAGGATCTGGAATCACTGCCCGGGGTAGGTCGCAAAACAGCCAATGTGATACTCAATACAGCCTTTGGGCAGCCTACCATGGCGGTTGACACCCATGTCTTCCGGGTTGCCAACCGCACCCGGATCGCACCTGGAAAAACCGTGCTTGAGGTAGAGAAACGGCTGCTGCGCCTGGTACCCAACGAGTTTTTGATGAATGCACACCACTGGCTCATACTGCACGGGCGCTACACCTGCATTGCACGCAAGCCCCGCTGTGGCTCCTGCATTATTGAAGATATCTGTGAGTACAACAAGAAAGCATATCCCGACGAATAAGGCGCCAAAAGTCTAGCGCATTGTAGTGCCTATCTTCTGCTTTGGTTTGCATAAAATTGAGCGAAGCGAATACGCAAACCAAGTCATGCGGTAAATTGTTCGAGTTAACGAGCCTTGTTAGGCCTTTTCTTATGAATAAGCTCATTGCCATAGGATACATTTATATAACGATTATCATTTGATTTAATTGTTTTTATCAAGAAGTTTATCAATTAATGTTTTCACCTTTTTATGCGCCCCTTCCGGTAGTGCTTGATGAGACTCTTTGGCAATTAATCCGATAAAGAGCGTGCCAACTGTGTCCGCGCCTATAATTTTCGCAGTCTTTTTAAGTTGTTTATTGGTTTCATACATAAAGCGCCCAATGATTCCAGGAGCTGCACATGAGGAAACCAGAATTGCTTTTTTTTTAAGTACGTTTTCTTTTCTAAACTTGGGAGAATTTATGTCCCATGGCCAATAGGCATAAACGATCAGACGTTCCATAAAACGTTTATAAATCGCAGTGACCGAACCAAAGTTAGTAGGTGAGGCGAGAATATAGCCGTCTGCCCGCTCTATTTTATTGACCAATTCCTCCATCCCATCATGCTGCACACACTTACCGGGTGAATCCCCCATTTTCTGTGTGCACTCTCGACAATTAAGGCAAAACTCAATTGGGTATTCACGTAGTAGGATAATCTCAACTTCTGCACCAGCCGATACTAAATCCTGGGCTATTTTATGGACAGCTTGATCAGTAATACCATCATCTCGATATGAACCGTTAATTGCGAGAATCTTAATCATGATTTCACCCCAATTAACCTTCAACTCATTCCCAGGCTTGTTAGCTGCCTAATTCTCATGCGGATGGATAAGATTTACTTGAGGGAAATAGGTTTTATACTTTGCCATGTCCCGAGTAAGCAACCAAAATTGCGATACCGACGCATGAGCACCAATAAAAAAATCCGGTAAGGGTGATGTTTTCGTACCCTTGTTTTTTCTGTATTTTAAATACGCTTTTCCGGTTAAAAATAAAGCCTCTCTCGGAAATTCCAGCACTTTAATACCCAAGGCATCAATAGCACTTTCAACTTCTTCAACTCTATCGAAGCCGATGGATACTTCTGTATATACGATTGAATTGACATACAGAGTATTTGTCTGGCTATATTTCTCTAGCGTGGCCTCTGACCAATCAGCCCAATTTTCATCATCAGTGAAGAGATCCAGCAACACGCAAGAATCAACTAAAATACCATTCATCATGAATCCCTTGTTAGACTCATAATTTCATCCGTGGACATCTTCAATGAGGCGATTCCCCGGAGTTTCCTAAATTTACCGGCCGCGCTAGGTTCGTTAGTTTTTACGATATAAAACCGGCCACTATCTTCGACAAAATCAATTTCTGTTTCAGGAGATATACCTAAAGCCTCTCTCACGCCTCTAGGAATTGTGACTTGCCCCTTCGTTGTAACTCGCATAATAAGCACCTCTCAATAATTGTAATACCAATATAGTATTACCCTTAGAGTTTTGCAAACTTTTGGACGATATCTAAAATTTCGTGGGCAGCTAACGTCACAAATCAGCTGCAAAATACTGCAGAGTGTAGCGCAGCGAAACGGTGCGGTGTTTTGTTCGCTGGATTTGTTTTGTTAGATTTTATTTGTACCAATTATCTAGCTTTAATTTGGATACCCTTGAAAATTCTTTTGTGTTATTGGTAACCAATATTCCTTTATTAGCTAGCGCAGTACCCGCAATCAAGACATCACAAGCACCGATTTGTGTACCTTTCTTTTCAAGGTTAGCTCGAATTGAAGCAGCAAAACCTGCTGCCTCCTCTTCAAATGGCAAAATTTCAACCAAGGAGCACAACTCCTTTAATTGGGCTTGCCTTTTTCGTGGAGAAGTAGACTTCGCTATTCCATACTCTAGCTCGTACAACACCACTGACGGGATAGCCATATCTTTCGGGGATACCTCAAGAAACTTACCTGGAACGTTCCCCATTCCTTTAAAGAAATAGATTAATGTGTTTGTATCAATGACATACATTACAACGCTTCTCTATTAGCATCTTTTCCTTCATTAGACCTAATGGCATCAATAGATGGAAAATCCTCCCATGATCCTGCTAGCTCTACAACCGATTGAGGCCATTCATTTGCTACTTTTTCGTGGATAAGCCTCGCAATCCACTTGCTCTTTGATAAGTGGGCAGATTTTGCTGCATCAATCATTTTCTGCTCGATGTCTTCTTCCAAATAAATCGTCACTTGTCCCATTGTGGCCTCCTATAAACAATATATGTTCAATTATATGTGTAGACTGTGGTTTGTCAATATTTGGAAGAAGGAAAAACCTGAGAAAAATCTAACG